>JAPPGM010000107.1 GCA_028874995.1 Gemmatimonadota bacterium
GCAAACACAATCAGCGCAACAAGATGCGAAACTTCAACCACATGTCAGCCCGGCGCCTCGCCGCTCTCGGTGCTCGCGTGGGTTTATCCACGGACTGCTCCTCGTTGCCCTCGCGGCCTGCGGCGGATCCACCATGACGACCGATCCCGACCCGGTCGAGCCGGAGCGGCCCGTTCCCTGCACCGCCCCCAACGACACCTGTGCCGAACGGGTGGAGATCGCAACCGCCCGCTACCTCCCGGTGTACAGCACCCATCTGCTCTCCGATGGACACGCGGGCGTGACGCGCGGCCTGATCGTCATCCACGGCAACAGCCGCAACGCCGACACGTACTTCGAGACCGGGGTGCTGGCGGCCGCCGAGGCGGGCGTGTCGGCGGCCACCGCGATCGTGGCCCCGCACTTCCAGACCGACGAGGACGACCCCGAGCCGGACGAGCCCTTCTGGTCGAGTGCGGGGTGGAAGAGGGGGAACCTGTCCAGGCCCGAGGGACCGTCGCCGAGGGTGAGCTCGTACACGGGACTCGACCGGATCTTGGCCGCGTTCCTGAACACGTCGCGCTTTCCCGCCATGGAGGAGATCGTGGTGGCGGGACACTCGGCGGGCGGGCAGGTCGTGCACCGTTACGCGGCGACCACGGAGCACAAGTCGACCGGCGCGGGGATCCCGATCCGGTACGTGGTGACCAACCCGTCCACCTACCTGTACCTGGGACCCGAACGCGAGGACGCCGATGGCGGCTTCACGGTCCCTGGGCCGGGGTGCGACGACTATGACGAGTGGCACTACGGCCTCCAGGAGCGCAACAACTACGCCGAACGGCTCGAGGCCGACTCCATCCGCGCGCACCTGGTCCGCCACGACGTACGCATCCTGCTCGGAGACGCCGACACGCTCACCGCGTCACTCGACGTGAGCTGCGGCGCGGACCTCCAGGGACCGCTGCGCTACCACCGCGGCCGCACACTGGTCCGCTTCATGGACGAAATGTACGCCGGGCACGCCCACCGGGAGATGATCGTGCCGGGCGTCGGGCACTCCAGCCGGTCGATGTGGCTGTCGGGGGTGGGGGCGGGGGCGCTCTTCGGGAACTGACGGCACGCCGGGGCGCTGCATGGATCGGGACACCGGGCGCGCGGTTCGCCGCTCCCCGTTTCTTACCTCCGGGTCGGCCCGGTCGCGGGACGTGGGAGGCCGCGGCTGTAGAGAACCTCGAGATTCGGCCCTCCCGGCAGGCCGGACGCTCCGGCGGCGCCCTCCGCGACGGCGGCGGCGGCGGGTCCGCCGCGCAGAATCGCGCGCACGCCGCCGGTGGTCCGGTCCCGCAGGATCAGCACCGGGCGGTTCGTGGCATCGTCCAGGGTGGCGGACCCGGCGGGACCGCTGAGCTCGATTTCCGCGAGGGCGCCGAGCCGGTCCGGGCCGGACGGTATTGCGAACGCGAACCCGGCCCGCTCCTCCAGATCGGCCGCCTCCTCCATGTCGAACCTGTATGCGAACAGCGCATCGCCATCGGCCGTGCGGCCCGCGATCTCGTACTGACCGCCGCCGTGCGGGAGGGTGGCGGGCGCATCGACGGCGAGTGCCGGATTCAGGTAGGGCACGCCTTCCCGGGTGACGCCGCCCCAGACCAGAAGCGCCGAGCCTGACGCCCGGGAGGCCCCCCCCGGCGTCTCGCGGACGAGGCGGTGGTTCATCGCCCGGTAGAAATGGTATTCGCCCACCCACGCCGGTATGCAGTAGGACATCAGGTCCGCCCGTGTCGCCGGCACGAGAACGTCGCTCCCGGAGCGAACATCGATGCCCCACGTTCCCGTCGTCCCGTCCGGGTAGGGGTATGCCCGGTCCAGCACCGAACTCACGTCACAGGGGGCGTGGTAGAGGCTCATGTTGTGGCCGAGCTCGTGCGCGATCGTGAGCGCCTCGCTCGCCTCGTCCACGTTGCCGAGGCGCACGTAGCTGGTCCACCCGTCGATCCAGGCGACGCCCCAGGAACCCGTCGCCTCGCCCGAGAGGGCTCCCATGTAGTATCCCGTTCCGCCCTCCATGGCGCGTATCGCGGTAACCTCGTCGAGAAGTGCGTCCGAGTTGTTGGAGGTGGTCACGACGGGCGCGTGCGCCGTCACGGAGAGGTCCCCGACCGGGAGCAGGGTTCGCGTGTCCCACAGCAACCCGTGCCCTTCGGGGTCCTCTGCCATCTGCACGGCCAGGTCCACGGCGGTCGAATCGGGCTGTTCCTGCCAGATGAACGGAACCACGGTCAGTTCGAGTGTCGGCATCGCCTTGACCGCCACCGGCAGGCGACCCGACTCGGGTATCCGGCGCACCATGCCCAGATCGGGCAGCGTTTCGTCCGGGTCGATCTCGACCACCATTTCCAGGCCGGGACGCACCACGGAGGCGGGAATGCGGACATTCGCGGATCGGTCGAGCGAGGATTCCGCGTGCGCGAGCTCGGTCGGAATGGGGGTGGACTGGCCGGGCGCGTCGGCGGCGTGCACCTCAGCGTCGCCGACGAAGAAGGTCGCCCGGGCGGGAGGAATCGGGAATTCCGTGCTTGTCGGCGAGATCGCGAACACCCGCAGCAGCGCATCCTCCCCGGCCACGAGCGGGACCGGGTACAGCGCCGATTGGACGGACTGGACCAGGTACGCGTTCGAACGTGGCGGGGGCGGATCGCAGAAGGGTATGCGGAAACGCCGGTAGACCGCCGGGTCGGCCAGCGGAGATTCCCCGTCCACGCACAGTCCTGTGCCCGCCCCCTCGAAGCGTCCGAGCTTCGGCATTTTCGCGAAGGCCGAGGGGAGCGGACCGGCCAGCTCGGGATTGTACGACAGGTCCAGCCACTCGAGGGCGTCCATGCCGCCGAGCTCGGGTGGAAGCTCGCCGGACAGGTCGTTGTGGCCGAGCCGAAGAGCCCTCACGGCATCAAGGCGGCTCAACTCCGCGGGAATGCTCCCGGACAGGCGGTTGCCGCTCAGGTTGAGTTCCCCGGTCAGGGTCGTCAGGCCGCCCAGCTCGACAGGGATCGGACCGGTCAGGTTGTTGTAGTCCAGGGCGAGGTTCCGGACACTCGGCAGGTCTCCGAGCTCGGGCGGGATCTCGCCGGACAGCCTGTTGAATCCGAGATAGAAGGTCGCGACCGAGGACAGGTTGCCGAGTTCGGGTGGGATCTCGCCCTCCAGTTCGTTGTTGTCCATCCAGATGACGACGACGCGGGTCAGCTTGCCGAGCTCGGGAGGAATCCGGCCTGTCAGCCGGTTGTTGCTGATCCGCAGGTCTTCGAGGGCCGACAGGTCGCCGAGCTGCGGGGGTATGGAGCCTTCGAGCCGGTTGTCCCACAGGTAGAGATCCGTAAGCGCCGTGAGAGCACCCAGCTCGCCGGGGATCTGCCCGTCCAGCAGATTGGATTCCAGGTAGATCTCCTCAAGGGTCTCGATGTCCGTCAGATCGAGCGGAATCGGTCCGCGGAGCCAGTTGTAGGAGAGGTCCAGCAGCCGCAGGCGGTCGAGTTGCCCGAGCTCGGCCGGCGCTCGCCCGCGCAGGTTGTTCCCGTAGAGTGCCAGTTCGACTACCCTGCCGTCGTCGTCCGTCGTCACGCCGTGCCAGTACTCGAGGCGCGTGTCGGTCAGCCAACCAAATCGGCGCGTCCATTGCGTTCCGCCGGTCGCGTCGTACAGCGCCTCCAGAACCTCGCGGTCGGAGAGCGGCGGGCATGCCGCGTCCGTTCCCTCGCGTATGGGGATTGCGTCCAGCCACTGCCGAAAGCGCCGGGAGGGGGGAACGCACATCTCCGTGTCGCCGTAGCGGAACTCATTCAGTGCCAGCGCATCGAGCGACTGCGGCAGGGGACCCGAAAGGGGATTGTCGCCCACTCGAAGCACGGAAAGCCGGCCGAGTTCCCCGAGCACTCCCGGAAGCCGCCCCCGCACCTCGTTGCCCGAGAGGTCGAGCAGCGTCACGCGTCCGAGCGAATCCGCCCCGACCCCGTGCCACAACTCCACGGCCGGGCCCTCCAGCCAACCCTCGGAGTTCGTCCAGTCCGCTCCGCCGGTGCGGGTGTACAGGTGTTCGAGAGCGGCCACGTCCGCTTCGTTGCAGCGCGGTCCCTGCGCGTCCCTTCCGTCGCCGCGCCAGGTCTCGAAATCCGGCGTTGCCGGAGCGCACAGCCCGTCGTTGTATCCCCAGTTGAAGACCTGAAGCTCCGTTAGATCCGCGAACGCCGAGGAAACCGAACCGGTCAACCGGTTTTCGTCGACGTACATCGTGCGAAGATTGCGAAGACCCGCGAGTTCCGGGGGCAGGGGGCCGGTCAGTCGGTTCTGGTACAGGTTCAGGAATTCGAGTTCTTCGAGGGCGCCGAGTTCGGGCGGAATCGACCCCGAAAACGGCACATACTCGAAGTTCAGGCGGCGCAGGTCGACGAGCCGCCCCAGCGTGGCCGGAATCGCACCCTCCAGCCCGGTGTGGCCCAGATCGATCTCCCGCAGACGGATTGCGTGGCCGATTTCCGGCGGCAGGGGGCCCGTGAGGTTGTTCTCCCTGAGGTTCAGCGTCTCCAGGTACGGCAGGTGCCCCAGCTCCGGGGGGATACCGCCGACCAGAGCGTTCTCCGGCAGACGCACGGCGGTCACCGAACCGCTGTCATCCGTTTCAATTCCATGCCATCGTCCCAGCGGCGCCTCGCTCAGCCAGCCGTCGGCATTCGCCCAATTGGTTCCGCCTGCCGCGTGATAAAACGCCTCCAGCGCGTCCCGGTCGGTGAGCGGCGCGGGTCGGGAGACAACGACCGTGGCCGTGCCGGTTGCGGTCCCGTGAGCGGCCGTGATCTCCGCCGTCCCCGGCGACAGCGCCCGCACCAGACCCCGTTCGTCCACCGACGCCACCGAGTCAGCGCTCGAATTCCATGTGAAGGCCGCCCCCTCCACGGCGCTGCCGCCCGCGTCGAGCGCCACCGCCTCGAGCCGGGCCGTGTCCCCGAGTGAGGCGAACAGGAGCGAATCGGGCGTAACGATCAGGACGCTCGCGACCTGGGCCACGGTGACCGCCGCGCTCCCCGACAGACCTTCGACGGTAGCGGAGACCGTGGTGGTCCCGTTGGCCACGGCCGTGGCGAGGCCCGATTCCGACACCGACACCGTGACCGGATCCCCGCTGGTCCATTCGACCGCCGCACCGCTCACGACGTTCCCGAACTGGTCGCGAACCACCGCCGTGAACTGAACGGTCTCGCCGAGGGCCTCGAACGCCGCAGTTTCCGGACTGACGGTTACCGTGGCGGGGACGGGCGATGGAATGGGCGGGTCACTACAAGCCACCAGGAGCAGCAGCAACGCGGCGCGGATGCCTGAGCCGGTCCGTCCGAACATGGCACTCCCTTCGACAAAAAACGACGCAGAGACCCCGGATCCCGCAAACCATGTAACAACATGATCCTACGGGGGGAGGGCCCCGTGTTCAAGTAAGCACGACGAGACCTACAAGCTGATCTTCTCCCAGCGAGGGGCGGTGTGGACCTTCACGCTCGCCGCGCTCACTCGCCGCTCCCCCCATCCCGCACCCCACCCCCCGCCACCGCCTGCCACCACCCTCTCCCCTTCTTGACCACCCACCCGTTCTGGCGCGCGACCTTCAGCGCTCCGACCACCGAATAGACCGGGTTCTCGGAAATGAACGACGTGCCGGTCTCCTGAAGGATCGCCAGTATGTCGCGGGCGCGAAGCGGCCCCCCGTCATGGCGGAGGATCCCGACGACGCGCACCGCCAGATCGGCGGTCGTCTCCCACTTGCCGCCCGACCCGCCGATGCCCGGTTCGCCGGGAGTTCCGATGCCGGGGAGCGGTGGGGCGCTCGCCAGCCATGCATCGAACTCGGCCACGAGCTTGCGCGCCTCCTCCACGCGCTTCAGGTAGGCGAGGAGAGCGGGGAGGTCGGGATGGGATGACGGGATCATCTGTTGCTCCTTTTGAGAAGAGGTGGGGGACTTGGCTGTCCCGCCCTGTGCGGCCTGCGGGATCGTCCGCGGTCGGCCTCGTTCCATCGGGTGGTCCAGCCGCGGGGAGTCGGGAATCGTCCGGGAGTGCGGCCCTCTCGGGTCGGGTCCACTTACAGTAATGTAGGAATACGGACTCGATATTGTCAAGTATGTGATTGTCAGTAGTAGTGGCATGTCCGCTTAGTGATGGCAGTGATTGGCCGATCAGTACCGTTACAGTTGATCCGACCCCGTCCATCCGCCGACCGGGAAAGCGGTCCCGTGGACTGCCATGGTGACACCGCGACCGCCGTGCGCCGGCTTGAGCCGACACCGCGGGTGCCCCGGCGCTCGACCACGCTCTCACAACCCGGAACACCGGATACCCGCCCATGCCCGTCCCCACTCGCCGCGCCGAAGCCCTGAGGAGCTGTTTCGGAGATGTGTTCGGATGCGGCGGAAGGGAATTCGGCAGCCTCGTCGCGCGGCATCCTCGGCGTCTCGGACGGCATCGAAGGCGTCCAGTGGAACGCCGGGTGCCGCGCCCGGGACGGCACGGTCTGGCTGGGCGTCAATCTCGAGGGCATCAAGTACGACGACTGGCCGGTCGCGCGCCTCATCGAGCGGGAGCTCTCCCGTCCGCTCCGGTGACCCGGTATCGCCGGTCGGTCGCGAGACCCAGGGAGGTCATCGTGCGACGGACGCGGTCACGCTGCTCCCGTCCGAACGATGGGTCGCGATGCCCGTGACTCCTCACCTCCAGTTCGAGACCCGGCTCGCCAGGATAATCGCCTCACGAGATGCAGCCGGCGAGGGACAGCCTCGAAGGGCTTCACGAACTCGCCCGGTGCCGGTCGAAGGCGTACGACCGCCGCAAGCGGGTGCTGATCGTCACCCACGGCGGCGACCGCAACGGCGACCCCTGCTTCGAGACCGGGTTGCCGGCGGCGGCCACCGGGATCGTCGCGATGCCGAACGGGCTTCACGGTTCCCGAGCCCGGGAGACGATGGTGCCGGACGTATGGCACTCCAGCCGGTCGATGTGGCTGTCGGGGGTGGTGGGTGGAGGAGCTCTCGGCAACTGACGGCTGCGGGGGACCCTGCCGGGGGTGGATTCCAGCGTTGGATGAGGGGATGAACCCCAGATATTGTGGAGTGCGGCGGCCAGGAGTACACATTTTGCGGTTTTTTGGTAACTTCCTTCTGTGAGGTCGCCGACCGGCCGGGCGGGGGATTCGACGCTGTGAGACCCTTCCTGGGCGGGTCGGCAGCCTTCTTACCCCCAAGAACAGGAGCTAGCGGTGCGAAACCTCATTTCCTTCACTGTGGCGAGTCTGGCTGTGGCGTGTCTGGCCCTCCTTCCCGGGACCGGGGTCCGGGCCGAGGTGGTTCCGGGTGGTGATGGGGGTGAGGCGGGTGGGGTTGTGGGGGAGGACAAGCGGGTGAAGCCGACGGTGGCGATTGATACGACGCGTTGCGCCGGCTGTCTGAGCGATGGGAGGCCCGATTCGACTTTCACGCTCACCTTCGAGTTCTCGGTTCCATCCACGGGGTTCACCAGTGGCGACATCCGGATCACCGGTGCCGAAAAGACCGGGCCGTTAACGACTGTCCAGGCGGATTCCATCTTTACTCTCGCCGTCGAGACCCACTCGGGCTTTGAGGGGAATATCATCGTGACGGTCGTGGCCAACGCGGTGGACAATGACGGGGACGGAAACGATGCGACGACCTTTACCTTTGGGGTAGACAACAAGCCGCCGGAGCTGGAACAGGCGACGGCGAACCTGCAGACAATCGTCCTGCGGTACCACGAGGAATTGGACGAGCAGCACCAAGCGAATGCGACCGACTTCCAGGTAACGACCAAGAGGTCCGATGGAACCACAGGGATCAACAATCAAAACACCAGGGCAGTCGATGTCGAAGACAAAGTCGTGACCCTGACGCTCGCTGAGGCGGATACCATCCACGCGGGTGACACCGTCAAGCTCACCTATTCCCTCAGCAGCAACCAGCTTCGCGACGAGAATGGCAACTACCTCCCGGCCTTCTCAGACCAGGAAGTCGACAACCAAAGAAGCCTCGACCCGCCCGGAGCGGTCCGGAACCTCACCGCCACCGGGATCAGCACCGACACCATAAAGGTCGATTGGGATCCACCCGCCGACATCGGCGGTTCCGCAATCATTGGCTACGAGGTCCGGGGGTCGAACGATGGGGGCAACGAATACCAGGTTCTGCAGTCCGGTACCGGCGACGACACGGATACGGCCACCGAGTACGTCCATGACGGCCTCCAACCGGGTGAGACCTGGCACTACCTTGTTACAGCGTGGAACTCTACAGGGGCGGGTCCATCCAGGGGCGTCAGCGGCACCACTAGGCGCGAGGGCCAAGTCCCCGACGCCCCCACCGAACTGACGGCCGAACCCGACGGCAACACGGCAATCGACCTGGATTGGGACGCCCCGGCCAACACAGGGACCAGCGCGATCTCCGGCTATAGGATCGAATCCTCCACCGACGGCGGCAGCACCTGGAACGACCTGGTCACCAACACGGGCAACACCAACACCTCCTACAAGCACACGGGGTTGCAGCCCAACACCACCCGTCACTACCGGGTCTACGCCATCAACAACACCGGCCAGAGCGCTCCCTCCAATGTCGCCAGCGCGACCACCACCACCGTCACGTCAGCCCCCGGCGCGCCCACCGGCCTGACCGCCACCGCCCAGGGAACCGACCGGATCAACCTCTCGTGGACGGCGCCCTCCAGCGACGGCAATTCCGCAATCACCGGTTACAAGATCGAGGTGTCGGACGACACCGGGGCCACCTGGACCGACCTGGTGGCGAACACCGGCAATACCAACACGACCTACCCCCACACCGGCCTGGATCCCTCGACCACCCGTCATTATCGCGTTTCGGCGATCAACGCCGTGGGCACGGGCCCGGTGTCCAACACGGCCTTCGCCACCACCGACGGTGCCGTGCCCGGCCGGCCGACCGCGCTGAGGGCCACCGCGCAGGGACCGGACCAGATCAACCTTGAGTGGAGCGCACCCTCCGACGACGGCGGCTCCGCGATTACCGGCTACAAGATCGAGGTGTCGGCGAACGCCGGTGCTACCTGGAGCGACCTGGTGGCCAATACGGGCTCGACCTCCACGACCTATCCCCACACCGGCCTCAGTGCCGGCGATACCCGCCACTACCGGGTCTCCGCGATCAACGCGATCGGTACCGGTTCCCCGTCCCGCGAGGCCAATGCGACGACCCATGATGTTCCCGGCAAACCGAGAAACCTGACCGCCTCGCCCGTCGGGCAGACGCGGATCGACCTGTCGTGGAACGCGCCCAACTCGAACGGTGGCTCCTCGATCACCGGGTATCGGATCGATATCTCCTCGAACGGGGGCGTCACCTGGACGGTGCACGTGGCGAACTCGAATTCGTCGGCAACCGCCTACGTTCACGACAACCTCACCGCGGGGACCACATGGCACTATCGGGTCTTCGCGATCAACGCCATCGGGACGGGCTCGGCATCCAACGTCGCTTTTACTACCACGGCCGCGAGCGTGCCGGACGCGCCCAACAACCTTACGGCCACCGCGGCCGGCCGGACACGGATCGACCTTGAATGGGATCCGCCCGGCTTCGATGGCGGATCGCCGATCACCGGCTATCGGATTGAGGTGTCGGACAACGCGGGCGACACCTGGACGAACCTGGTTGCCAACACGGGGAGGACCACGACGCGGGCCGCCGACACGGGGCTCGACGCGGGGACGACGCGACACTACCGGGTGCGTGCCATCAACGCGGTCGGAGCGGGCGACGCATCCAACGTGGACAGCGCCACCACCGCTCCGGACGTTCCCGACGCGCCGCAGGGACTGACCGCGACGGCGGCCGGGATGACGCAGATCGACCTGTCGTGGTCCGCGCCGGCCGACGACAACGGCTCGGCGGTCAGCGGATACAGGATCGAAGTTTCGAGGACGGGCACTTCGGGGTGGTCGGTGCTGGAAACCAACACGAACTCCGGCGACACGGAGTACAGTCACACGGGTCTCACCCCGGACACCACGCTGCACTACCGGGTGTCGGCCGTCAACGCGGTGGGACACGGAGCACCGTCGAACGTGGCCCGTGCCACCACCGACCCGCGCGTACCGGATGCTCCGACCAACCTGACCGCGACCGCCGACGGGCAGTCGCGGATCAACCTTGTCTGGAGTCCGCCGGGCTACGACGGAGGTTCCCCGGTCACCGGCTACCGGATCGAAGTTTCCGACGACGACGAAGCGTCCTGGACAATCCTGGTCGCCAACACGAACACCGTGGCTACCTCCCGTGTTCATCGCGGTCTCGCACCCGGCAGCACGAGGCACTACCGGGTCTCGGCCATCAACGTGGCCGGGATCGGCGCGGCATCTGGCGTCGCCCACGCCACCACCGATGCCACCGTTCCCGCCTCGCCCACGGATCTCGCCGCGGTGGCGGACGGACCGTTCCAGATCGACCTCAGCTGGACGGCCCCGAACTACGACGGTGGATCTCCGGTCACCGGATACCGAATCGAGGTTTCGACGACCAGGGGCGTCACCTGGACGACGCTGGAGGAGAACACGGGGACCACGGCGACCGCGTTCTCGCACATGGACCTGCCTCCGGCCACGCGCCGGGACTACCGGGTCTCCGCGGTCAACGCGGTGGGCGCAGGTCTCCCGTCGACCCCGGCCCACGCCACGACCGACCCGGACCTGCCGGATGCGCCGACCGACCTGACCGCCGCCGCCGACGGAACATCGCGGATCGAGCTCGAATGGATGGCACCGGACTACACCGGCGGGGTGGCGATCACGGGATACCGGATCGAGGTCTCGGAGGACGGCGGGTCGACCTGGGACGAGCTCGAAGCCGACGTCCCGGCCACCCCGACCAGGTACACGCACATGGACCTGGATCCGGCCTCCACGCGGCACTACCGGGTTTCGGCGACCAACGAGGCGGGGACCGGCGAAGCGTCGAATGTCGCCGACGCGACCACCGATGCGACGACCCCCGACGCGCCGACGGATCTGACCGCCACGGCCGACGGGACCTCGCGGATCGACCTGGCCTGGACCGCGCCGGACTACGACGGAGGCGCCGAAGTCATGGGCTACCGGATCGAAGTCTCCGTCAACCGCGGCGCCACCTGGACTGATCTGGAAGCCGACACCGAGTCCACCTCCACCACCTACGCGCATACCGGGCTCTCCCCCGCCACCACGAGGCACTACCGCGTTTCCGCGATCAACCGGGTGGGTGCGGGCGATCCGTCGGACGAGGCGGACGCGACCACCGACGCCACCGTGCCCGACGCGCCCCAGCGGCTGACCGCGGCCGCCCACGACCACGAGCGCATCGATCTCGACTGGACCGCGCCGAACTTCGACGGCGGCTCCGCGATCACCGGCTACCGGATCGAGGTTTCGGAGAACGCGGGGTCGACGTGGGCGGACCTGGTTGCCAACACGGGATCGACAGCAACCGAGTACTCGCACACGGGCCTCAATCCGGCGACCACGCGGCACTACCGCGTCTCGGCGATCAACGAGATCGGGACGGGTGAAGCGTCGAATGTGGCCGACGCGACCACGGACGCGGTCGTTCCGGACCGGCCGACGAACCTGGAGGCGACCGCCACCGCACCGACGCGCATCGACCTCACCTGGTCGGCACCGGCGTACGACGGCGGTGCCCGGATCACCAGCTACCGGATCGAGGTTTCGGAGGACGGGATCAGCTGGTCCGACCTGCAGCGCTCGACGGGCACGACGCTCACAAGTTACGCGCACGTCGGGGTGCCGCCGGGCAGCACGCGCCACTACCGCGTCTCCGCCATCAACATTGCGGGCACCGGGCTGCCGTCGAATACCGCGAGCGCCTCGACCGATGATCCGGTCGAGCGTGCCGGACGCGTCAACGAGGCCATCCTGCCGCACTTCGCGGCGGCGGCGACGACCAGCACCATGGCGGCGATCTCGGGACGGATCGAGGCCGTGGCGTCGCGCAATCCCCTGCGGAGCCAGCTGAGCGCGGCCGGTCTCCTGTCGCGTGCCGGCAACATGGGGCAGCGCGGTTCGGCTGGCGGCCTGGACATGGCCCGGCTCTTCGACGGGGCATCCTTCGCTCTGCCCATGGGCACCGGCGCCCAGCAGCAGGACAACTCCACGCCCTTCGGATTCACCACCTGGGGCAGCGCCGAATACACCAGCATGGGCGAGCCCGGCGGTGACGAGGTCGAGTGGGAAGGCGACATGCTCAGCATCCACATCGGCGCGGACGCGCGCGTCCATCGCGACATCCTGGCCGGGATCGCGGGCAGCCGGAGTTCCGGCAACTACGACTTCACCGACGTGACCGGCGCACGGGAGGTCAAGGGGACGTACGAAGCCCGGATGACCAGCCTGAACCCCTACGCGGCGTGGCTGCCCGGCCGCAAGGGCGTGTCCGTGTGGGCGGCGGGGAGCTTCGGCTGGGGTGAGGTCACGGTCGAGGACGACCCCGGCGGCCTGCGGGCCAGCGATACCCGCTCGAGGGCGGGGGCGGTCGGCGGCAGCCGCATCATGCATTCGACGGGCTCGTCCGCGCTTCGCGTGCGCGCCGAGGGCTGGATGTCGCAGGTCGAAGTCGACGGCGGCGAAGGGATGGACACCCTGACGCTGGACATGCAGCGGCTGCGGCTGGCCGTCGAGTGGTCGCAGGTCCGGCTGCTCGGTGGAGGCCAGGAGGTCAACTTCATGGTCGAGGGCGGCCTGCGCTACGGCGACGGTGACGGCACCGAGGGCACCGGCATGGAACTCGGCGGTGGGCTCCGCTTCGTGAGCGCGTCCAGGGCGCTGACCGTGGAAGGCCATGGGAGACTGCTGGCCACGAGTCCGAACGACTACGAGGAGTGGGGATTCAGGGGGCTGATCCAGATCGAGCCGCAAGCTGTGACCCGTGGACTGTCGCTGAAGATCACCCCGGCGTGGGGCCAGTCGGCGAGCGGGGTCCAGGAGCTCTACGAGCAGGGCGTCAGCAACCGGTACGGCATGGGCGATGCCCTGCAGAAGGGCCGGGTGAACACCCGTGTCGAGTACGGTCTGGGCGAGTTCGGCGGAACGCCCTACGGCCGGTTCTACCTGGCCGACGCCGGTGCCAGGGCCTTCGGGACCGGCATGCGTTACTCGGTCACGCGGGTGCTCGACCTCCGCTTCGAGGGTACGCGAACCGAGCGCGCCGAAGGTCCGGCGCGGCACGGACTCGCCATGAGGGGGCGCTGGGTGTTCTGATCCCGCGTCGCGGGGACTGACCGCACGCACGAGGCCCGGCAGGGGGGACGGCGAGAGAGCGATCGCTTCCCCCTGTCGGGTTTCTGTCTGGCGCCCCACTATTAGCGTCCCCTCGCATGTATCGTCGAAGTCACCCAAGGAGCCAGGAAGATGTCCCGTCTTCGCTTCCCCACCACCCTGCTCACCTTCGCCGCCCTCTTCGCCATTGCGGCGCCCACCCCGGCACTGCTCGGCCAGGACACCGACACCAAGGCCGATCAGGACGATCCACCCCCGAGTCCCGCCGAGCTCCTCCTCGCATCGGAGGATTGGGTCGAGCCCCCGGCCGAGATCGCCGAGGCGGTCCTCGCCCCCCGGCACATGAACGTCACGCTCAGCCGCCTCAGCCCGGACGGACGGTGGTTCCTGCGCGAAGTAAGCGATGGCCCGATCACCATGGACCGCTTCGCGCGGCCCTTCGACGAGTTGGGTGGGCAGTTCCTGGAACCGCAGTCGAACCGCAGCCGGTTCCTGTCGACGCGCAATTCCGCCGGGCTCCAGGTGATCTCGGCCACCGACGGATCGGTCATCGACATCGAGATCCCGCGCGGCGCGCGCATTTCGGGGTCGCGCTGGTCCCCTGACGGTTCCCGCGTCGCCTTTTACGTCCACACCGACGAGGCCACGCACATCCATGTGGCCGATCCCGAGAGCGGCGACTCGCGCCAGATCACACGCACGGCCGTGCTCGCGACAATGGTCACCAGCTTCGAGTGGACCTCGAACGGTGAAGAGATCGCGACCGTGCTGATCCCGGAAGACCGGGCCCGGCGCCCGGGAGCGCCGCCGGTCCCGACCGGTCCCCGCGTCAAGCAGACCGAGGAGGGCCGGAACATCCTCCGCACCTACGCGAGCCTCATGGCGACGCCCCACGACGAGGCGCTGCTGGAGTGGCACGGCACCGGCCAGCTGGTCACCATCGCCGTGGACAACCGGCGCGTAACCGAGATCGGTGCGCCCGCCATGATTCGCGGCTTCGACTTCGCGCCCGACGGGCAGCACGCCCGCGTGACGACCATGCGGCGGCCGTTCAGCTACGTCGTCCCCGTCAACAGCTTCGGACGCGCGGAGGAGATCTGGGACCGCGAGGGCAATGCCCTGGTCGAGCTCTCCGAGAACGAGCTGAACACCGGCATCCGCGGAGCGCCGTCGGCGCCGGGCGTGGCGGGCGACGAGGAGGAACCCGACCGCCGAAGCGTCTTCTGGCGCGAGGACGGGTCCGGGCTGACCTTCCTGCAGATGGAGCCCGAGCCGGAGGAGGAGGAAGGGGAGGAGGACGTCGAAGAGGAGGAGGAAGAAGAGGAGGAAGAGCGCCCGTCGCGGCGCAAGGACCGGATCATGCTGTGGGCGCCGCCGTTCGTGGAAGGCGAAGAGACGGTCGTCTACGAGAGCAGTCAGCGCATGTCGAGCCACCGCTACTCGGAGGACTACCGCTGGGTGTTCATCACGCGGCGGCCGGGTGGTGGCGGCGGGTTCGGCGGGTTCGGCGGCGGAGGGCGGGGTGGCAAGGTCACCGAATACGCGGTCCACCTGGACAACCCCGACTCGACGTACACGATCAGCGAATGGGACTCGGAGGAATTCTACGAGAATCCGGGGTCGCTGCTGATGGCCGGTGGTGGTGGAGGCGGCTTCGGCCGCTTCGGTGGCGGTGGCGGTAGCCACTTCGTGGAGATCGCCGGCGAAGGCGAGGAAGCGTCGGTCTTCCTGCGCGGGACGCGGTACTTCGAGGATCCGCTCGAAGAGTCACCCCAGAGCTTCCTGGACCGGGTCGTGATCCACACGGGCGACAAGGAACGCGTCTACGAGAGTTCGAACGAGGGGCAGTGGGAACGGATCACCACGGTGCTGGACGCGGGCGCTGGCCGGCTCGTGGTGAGGCGCGAGACGCCCACCGAGATCGGGCAGTCGTACCTGGTCGAGGGCGACATGCGCACCCAGCTGACCAACAACGTCGACTACACCCCCGACATCACCAACGCGCCGCGCGACCGCTTCACCGTGGAGCGCCCCGACGGCTTCCGCTTCCTGGTCAACGTCACCATGCCCCACGACTTCGTGGAGGGCGAGCCGCGCCCCGCGATGTTCTGGTTCTACCCCCGCGAGTACCAGGACCAGGAATCGTACGACGAGCGCGGCCGCACCTTCAACAAGAACGCCTTCCCCAACTTCGGATCACGCTCGATGGAGTACCTGATCCGGCTGGGGTACGTCGTGGTCGAGCCCGACGCCCCGATCGTGGGCGAGGCCGGCCGCATGAACAACAACTACGAGCACGACCTGCGCAACAACCTCGCGGCCGTGCTCGGCCTGGGAGGCCACTCCTACGGAGCCTTCGGGACCGTCAACGCCATGGTGCACACGCCCTTCTTCAAGGCCGGCATCGCGGGCGACGGCAACTACAACCGCACCCTGACCCCGCTCGGCTTCCAGAGCGAACGCCGCTACTTCTGGGACGCGCGCGAAGTCTACCTGAGCATGTCGCCCTTCATGTGGGCCAACAACCTGACCGGTGCCCTGCTCATGTACCACGGCATGCACGACCAGAACGTCGGCACCGCTCCGGATCACGCTCCGCGCCTCTTCCACGCACTGAACGGCCTTGGCAAGGACGCGGCGATGTACATGTACCCGTTCGAGGACCACGGACCGGCGACGCTGGAGTCGATTCTTGACCTGTGGGGGCGCTGGACGGCATGGCTTGAGCTGCACCTGCTGACGGAGGAGAAGGAGAAGCCCGTGACGTAGCCCGTCGCGGTGGAACGCTGCCGCCGGAGTGTAGGAGCCGGCGGCAGCGTTCATAGTAGGCGAGATACGGAGGGGAACATGAGGATCGGAACCGCGCTTCCGGCGAGGGGAGCCGGTGCGGGCGGGCTCGCTCTCGCCAGAGTTGTGGCCTGGACGCTGGTGGGCGGCAGTGGAGGCGGGGTCGGGGTTGGCAGGGTGCTACTGGTGGCTGTGGCGGCCATCGGAGCCGCGTGTGCCTCGGGCGGCGGTGGCCAGGCCGCAATGACGCGGGCGGAAATCGACGCGCTGCTTGCAGGATACGCCGGAAACTGGGTGCTCGACGAGTCGGCCAGCTCGCCGCGGGTGACGATCCCCAGGCCGGAGACCCGGAGGGAGACCAGGGTAGTCCGGTCGGATCAGCTGGACGATCTGCGCAGGGAGGCCGAGGAAGGGCAGAGACTCATGGCCATTCGGCAGGCGACCTTCGAGCTGCTGCGCCGCCGCCCGGAGGGACTGGTCCTCGGCGTGCAGGGGGATGAGTTGGTCTACATCCCCACGCCGGGAGAGAGCATCACGTTGCCGCTGAATGGAGGATGGATCTCGCAAACCGGGGGCGAACACCGGGTGCGGACCCGGGCTTTCTGGGACGGTCCCCGACTCGGGGTGGAGCACATGGTGGGTTCGGATGGACGGGTCAGCGTGGTTATTGCAATCGTCGAGGGTCGGCTGGAAATGACCCGCACCATACGGTTCATGGGCGAAAGGGTTGCGCCGATGGTGCTGGTTTATGAGCGGGAACCAGCGCGGTGACCGAGGGCGGCGATTAGTATACTATACATGACATAATGTAAACTAGAGTTGTCAGGGGAATGGTACCATGAATCGGGTTTTCCCTTGGGCCATGCTGATCACGGCCGTCAGCAATACCGCTTGCGCTTCGGGTGGAGGCGGTCCCGACATGCCGGTGCAAGCGGCCCGGGAGCTACTGTTGGCCTACAATGGCCAATGGGAGTTGGACCCATCCACTGCTCCTTCGCAGTCGGCCAGACTCGAACCACCGCCACCGATCAGCGTCCAGGGCACAAACAGAGCATCGGTCCGAGCGGAAGCCCGGAGAGCAGTGGAGGCTGCCGAGAGGCTGAGGGCCATCCAGCAGGAGACGTTCTGGATATTCAACTTCTATCCCCGGAAGCTGGTGATCGAGGTAGAAGGGGACAGTCTGGTCTACCGCCCCACCCCGGGGCCCGGCAGCGTGCTGCCGCTTGACGGGGGGTCGATCGCGCGGCCTGAATCGAAACGCGACGTCTCCAGCCGGGTCAACTGGGACATTGAACGGCTGGAGTTCACGCACCAGGTGGAGGGCACGGGGCGAGTCACCGAGGTCTTCGAACTCGTGGAGGACCGGCTGCGCGTGACCCGGACGCTTCGTGTTCGTGGTCAGAACGCCTCGCCATTCGTGCTGATGTACGATCGGCAACAGGAGCAGGAACCTGAACCGGTGGACGAATCCGCTGGTGCCGGGCCTGAGGCTGGACAAGAGGCGAAGGACGAAGAGGAGGACGAGGAGGTGACACGGTTCCGGCTGTTTACGAACTGCAGGCAGATCGCGCCCGTTGTCGTCCTCGAGCAGGATTCGCTGTACCTCGCGGACCTGACGGAGTCCGATCTCGAAGAGGCCGTCGAGGTCAACCTGCGCTCCCTTGCAACCGTCAGCCGGCATGGGCCCGCCGTGGGACTCCGCCCTCTTCTGTACGTCACCGTGGGGGTCATCGGATGGTCCTTCACCGTGCGGGTGGAGATGATGAAGGGGGTGGTCGACCCCGTTCTCGAGCTCCCGGGCATCGCGACGACCTGGAGGACCGTCCGGCACGGAGTCCATAGAGGGGACAAGAGCTTCGTATTGTCGAGCCTCGACACCGCGCTTCAGGTGTTCATGGACGAGTACCGCCGCGTGAACGAAAGCGCCTGTCCGCCAACGGGGGGGTAGTGCTACCCGGCGATCTCCTGGAGGTGCTGGGCGATGTAGCTGTTCATCGACATCCGCTGTCCCCTGGCGCCGGCAGCCAATCTGCGGTGCACGGAAGGGTCGACCCTGACCAGAATCCGGCCGGAATAGGGCTTGCTGGGTTCTCGGCCCGTTTCCTGACAGAAATCGAGATAGTCGTCCACGGCGTGCTGCATGGACTCTTTCAACTCGGCCACGGACCGGCCTTCGAAGTTGATTCCGTCTCGTGTGTCCACGACGTGACCCGCGAAGAACTCGTACTCGTCGTCGTACTCGAAGACGCCGGTGTATCCTTTGTACTCGATCATGGTGTGACACTCCTGTTGGAGACTGTTGATCAGATCGTGAGCGCATGGGAGGAGGGCTCGGTATATTGAACCATGCCGAACTCCAACCACAACCCCGGAATCGAGTCGATCGGAGTCCCGAACACGGAGTTGGCAAATCGCATTCGTTCCAGGATCTTCCGCTCGCTGAAGAAGCAGGGATTCGAGCTACGTGAGGGTCGGCTAGCTCCACCGGATATTCGCGACAAGAGTCAGTTGAGGAGGCTTCACCAGGAAGCGGTCATACACAATCGCGCCCGAAGCCGGGCAGGTCTGGAGCGTCATGAAGAACGGCTGCTCTCGCGAGTGGCCTCCGGTCGGGAAGTGGTACCGGCAGACGTGAAGCCGGTATTGGTGGAAGTTGAGCCGCGATCGAATGAAGAGCTTCTCTTCAGGTACGCTCGTCTCCACTGGAGCATACCAGTCTCCGCAGGTTATGGTCGCCGTCTGAGGTTTGTCGTCTACGACGAGGCGAACGGCAAGCTCATCGGGATCATTGGGATGGGCGATCCGGTCTTCGGACTTGGACCTCGTGACAGGTGGATAGGGTGGGATGTGGCCGCCAGGAAGAATCGGCTGAAGTGCGTCATGGACCTGTTCGTCCTCGGTGCGGTGCCGCCCTATTCCCAGTTGCTCTGCGGGAAGCTCATGGCCCTGCTTGCAACCAGCACGGAGGTCCAGGAAGCGTTTCGGAGTAAATACGGAGGACGGAAGGCGTACATCAGCGGCCGGACCTTCGACGGACGCCTTGCTCTCCTGACCACCACGTCGGCTCTTGGCAGGTCTTCCCTGTATAACCGGCTTCGATATCGGGGCCGAACGGTATTCGAGAGCGTCGGGTTCACCAGCGGATCCGGCGACTTTCATTTCAGCAACGGGTTTTATGGTGACCTTCGAGAGTTGGCGGTGCAACACTGCGAAGCAACCGCCAAGCACCCATCCTGGGGTGGAGGTTTTCGGAACCGGCGCGAACTCGTGCGGAAGACTCTGCCGCTTCTCGGGCTGTCCACAAGGCTGCAGTATCATGGTGTCCAGCGCGAGGTCTTTGCGGTGCCGCTGGCCGAGAACGCTCGGGCATTTCTGCGGGGCGAGGAATCCGAATTGGAATACTACGGTTGGAGGGCAGACGACCTCTTCGCCTGGTTCCGGAAGCGGTGGTTGCTGCCACGTGCGGACAGGGATCAGCGGTACCGGGAGTTCGAGCGGGAATCGTACCGGTTGTGGGGGACTCGGTGACTGCAGGCCCGGGCAACCAGGCACCGTTCACGGATCTTCCCGCTGCTCTCGTAGAGGAAGTGCTCCGCGAGACCACGACTGTGGCCGAACGCCTGTTGACATCGTTCCAGGAGGTTCGGCAGGAACGCGAGAGCCTCAGGAAGCAATTGGTCGACGCCGGCCTGGTCATCACCGACTCTTCCCTCGGATACCCACCCTTGCCGACCACAAGCGCCGCTGACGGGTCGTACGCCATCGAACGCCTGTTGACCACGGACCTTGTGGCGGCCACGGCTGTGGCTGTGGAAGGGCTTACGCCACCCTCCGAGGAACGCCATTGGGAGCAGCCTCATCACCGGACCTTCGTGGCCGCGGAGCCGCATGGAGAAGACACTGCCACGGTACTTCGGGCGGTCATGCTTGGTGAAGAGCTACGACTCGTTACGGCGGCACCACACGATCTCGTAATGCTGGACGGCACCTTCACCCTGCCGATCATCTACTTCAACCAGGCCTTCAGCAAGGCCGGTCAGTCCCACCACCTGCACTGCTCGCAGAGGCTCCTTGAGGACGGTGTGATTTATCTGAAAGCGTATCTCACCATCCTCCGTGCAGAACGTTCCGACAAGCACTTCGTGGCGTTGCCGAAGTACTCCACTCGGCGCGAGATAGGTCGGAAGCTGGGGTGGCCGAGGCCGTATGACGATCGCGGAATGCTCACGATGCTGCTCAATCCCGGGGAGCTGACGCAGCCGTTGGGGTTCGAGCATCCGCAGGACAGCCAGGGAAAGCCCACCTGGCACCTGAACGTGCCGGGATTTCCGGACGAAGAAAAACGGGTGGCACGTGAGCTTGCGGACGACATCGTGTCGGCACTTGGACCTCTTCGGGTCTTCTACTACAAACCGCAGCAGTGGCTGCCGGCGATGCGCATCGAGGTTTCCGCGAGCGTCGCTTCCAATTCTCATCGGTTGGCGGTCGTGGTGCAGGGCATCAAGCACCAGACGGCCACGGCGTCAATGCTGGAACCCTACCCGATCTATCTGGCGGATCGGACGGCCAAGGCGCTGGCCCGCGCGCTACCCGCCTTTCGCCAGGTGACGACCCAGCGGATTTCGGAACGGTATGGCGGCGACATCGGCGAGGTCTTCTTCGCGATGCACGGCTATCGCAGCGAATCAGGAAGATAGATGACAGACGATAAGACGGAACTTCAGAGGCTCTTCGAGGAAACCGAGCGCCTCGGGGTCATCGGTTCGCCGTCTTCCACTGCCGAACTCGCCCTGGACGTGTTGGGCTCGGCAGTGGACCGGAAACTTCTCGGCGAACTGGCCCTCTTCCATTTCATGCAGGATTCGGCCCCCCACTACGCGCTCGGCCAGATCACCGAGATCCAGCTGAAGAATGTGTGGCACGAAGACCCCACGATGCGCAGCCTGATCCGCCAGCGGGGCCGAGTCGATGCGGTGAGCGAACGGCAGGATACCCACCTCGGCAAGATGGTCGTGAGTGCGGTCTTCCAGGAAGGTGGCTCGGCGAGATACGAGCCGAGTATACTCGGAACGGTACCGTCCACCGGCACGCCCATTCACATAGCGACCGACGACGTGCTCAACGAGCTGCTGGATCCGTACCGGGATCAGATCTTCTATCTGGGACATGTGTATGGATCACGACCGAAGCTCCCGCTCTGGTTCAAGCACTTCGGCAGGGGACCGGATGGCGCAGGGGAAGCCTATCATCTGGGCATCTTCGGGAAGACCGGTTCCGGGAAATCGGTGCTCGCGAAGAAGATCCTGATCGCTTACGCGCGGTATCGGCAGATGGCGCTTCTGGTGATTGACCCGCAGGGTGAGTTTGCGCGGGACATGAGAGCGGGCGCACCCGATGAGGGGTTTCCGTTGCCGCTGGGAGACGTGGTGCGGGGGTTGGGGAAGGAGATTGCGGTCTTGACCGTACGCAAGCTCGTGCTGGACCGTTGGGATCTGTTCCAGCAGATCCTCTTCGAGTCGCGATTCTTCGAGCGTCTGACGATTCCCAAAGGTGAGAACCGGGAATTGGCGTGCGGGATTCTGGCCGATCGACTCCAAAGAACCCAGGTGAAGCTCAAGTTACTGCATGAGCGTGGCTCGTTCGATGCGGCGTGGTCGCTTCTTCAGGAAGAGCGCGTCCAGCGCGTGTTCTACCGCACTCCGGCATCGCGGGGGCGATTCAACGAGGCTCTACGAGATGCCGATCCCGACTACTTCTACGAACAGCATTGGGCTCCGGTAGCCCAACTCTTCAGGGAACGGCAGGGTGCCAGGAGCATCGATCGCGCGCTCAACTGGCTGCTTCAGACTGGGACCGCAAGCAGGCCTGTTCTCGTCGTGGACCTGTCGAAGGAACAGGCCGAGGGTCTCTTCTGGAACGAAAAGATCCAGTCTCTTGTGATCAAGCGGCTGCTTGACGGTCTCTCAAGGACGGCGGAGCGATTCTACAAGGAGCAGCAGAGTCTCAACGCCCTGGTGGTTATCGATGAAGCACATCGGTTGGCGCCACGCGATCTGCCGAAGGACGACGACGCGGCTCGCCGGGTGCGAACGAGGCTGGTCGATGCCGCTCGGACCACGCGGAAATACGGGCTCGGGTGGATGTTCATCAGCCAGACGCTGTCGAGCCTTCACATGGAGATCCTCCAGCAGCTCCGAATCTCCTTCTTCGGTTTCGGTCTGGGTCTCGGACAGGAATTCCAGGCGCTACGACAGCTCGTGGGATCGTCCGGGACCGCGCTCGATCTGTATCAGCTATTCCGGGATCCGCATTCCGCTTTCGACGCGAAGAGCCGACAGTACTCATTCATGACGATCGGTCCCGTGAGTCCGCTTTCGTTTTCCGGAAGTCCGCTCTTCCTCAACGCCTTCAACACGGTAGAGGCCTTTCTGGAAGCCAACGGCCTCGACAAGGCTCTGGACGGGACTCAGCGGGACCTGTTGTGACGGATGGGCCCGGATCCCAGGTGGGACTTGGCCACCTAGAATGTCAACTGTGGTTTCCATAGTGGAAACTAGAATATACATTGCCCCGGCCTTGAGCCGCAGAGCCATCGTCCCCACTCACCGTGTGACCTGCAACACCGAAGCCGACCGCGCGACCCGCTGGAGTTCATTCGTCCGGCGTTGCCAATGTGCGCCGGTGGCACAAAGATCGATGTCCCGGCCGCGGGTATCGCCCGCTACGACGGCGGCCGGACACCATGTTGCTGATGGGTAGGAGCTAGCTGATGCGGAAGGATCTCGAGGGAGCGAGGTGGCTGGACCGTGAGCGGGGCCGTCCAGTGGGAGTGGACGAGGACGAAGGAGGGAGCGGTTCATGAAAGTAGGCGGAGTCCCATACCGCGCCATCTTCACCGAGGGCGACGGGACCGAGGTGCGGGTGATCGACCAGACGGTGCTCCCCCACCGGTTCGAGACGATCCGGATGGAGACAACCGCCGACGCGGCGCGCGCGATCCGCGACATGGTGGTGAGGGGGGCGCCGCTGATCGGGGCGACGGCGGCCTACGGCGTGGCGCTCGCGATGCGGGCGGATCCTTCGGATGATTCGCTCGCGGAGGCGATTGCGATGCTGGGCGCCACGCGGCCGACCGCGGTCAATCTTCGTTGGGCGCTCGACGCGGTGGGTACGCTGCTGCGCGGCCTTCCGCCCGGAGAGCGCACGGTCGCAGCCTACGACTTCGCCGGCCGGCTGTGCGAAGACGATGTACGCACGAACCGCAGTATCGGGGATTTCGGGCTCGGGATCTTCGAGCAGATCGCGCGCCAGGCGGGGGTCGGCGGCAGCCGCGGAGACCGCCAACTCAACGTCATGACCCACTGCAACGCGGGCTGGTTGGCCACGGTCGACTGGGGTACCGCGACCGCCCCCGTCTACCTCGCCCACGACCAGGGCCTCCCCGTCCACGTCTGGGTCCGTGAGACGAGGCCGCGATTTCAGGGCGCGGGTCTCACCGCATGGGAACTCGGCCAGCACGGGATCCCCCACACGGTGGTGTCCGACAGCGCGGCGGGACACTTGCTCAGCCGCGGCAAGGTCGACGTCGTGATCGTGGGGACGGACCGCACGACGGCGGCCGGAGACGTCGCCAACAAGGTGGGGACGTATCCGCTCGCGCTGGCCGCGCGGGACAACGGGGTCCCTTTCTACGTGGCCGTCCCGTCCCCGAGCATCGACTGGTCGATCGAGGACGGCGCCGAGATCCCGATCGAGGAGCGCGACGCGGACGAGGTGACGCGGGTGTGGGGGGTGGACGGGGACGGGGTGGAGCGGTGGGTGCGGGTCGTGCCGGAAGGGACGCGCGCCGCGAACTACGCCTTCGATGTGACGCCCAGGCGGCTGGTGACGGGGATAGTGACGGAGCGGGGGGTGTGCGGGGCGGGGGGGCTGGGGGGGTTGTTCGGGCGGTGAGGGGGGTGGGGGGAGCTGGCCATCAGGTCCCGATGGCATTTCGGGCCGCCTCCATGCGCGTTCGGGACTCTCGGAGCTGTCGAGATTCCGCCGTGAGCGCCGAGTCGTTAGAATGAAGGCGCAGACAGTTGGCATCCCTGGCGAACGTGTGGATCGGAGGCTCGGATGAGTGGAGAGATGTGGGGCGGAATAGCTGGGTTCCTGGTTCTGTCAGGTGGCCTGATCGCAATCTGGCGGGCGTTGTCCTGTGAACTCCGTGAAATCCGGGACAACCATCTCCGGCACACTGACGAGAAGATCACCGGAATCGCCACCCGTTTGGACCAGACGGACAAGCGCATCGGTCGTCTGGACGAGCGTCTGAAGGAAGCCAGGCAGGAACGCAGGGCCGACATTCGTGACGCGAAAACCGAACTGAGCGCACACATCCAGGCAAGCGAAGGACGATTGCACGCGGCGATCGAGAATCTCCGGCGGGAGCCACACCGAACACCAGGTTAGGTGTCGACCCCGCTCTCGGTCTCTCGACAGACTCCCGCTATCCCCCCAGACAAACCTCCGCGTCCGCCACCCCCTCCGGATGCACGATCCGGCGCACCAGCCCACCGCTCCCATCGTCCTGCCACTGCACCTGGAGCCCCTTCAACGCCTGCTGCCCGCCCGCCCCCGGATCTCCCAGCGGATAGACCTTGAATGGGCCGAGGACCGTTTCGGTTTCCATTGAGAAGAGTCGGTCGCGGATCGCGACGGGGTCGACCCCGTGTCCGCCGTCTATCGCGGCATCGATCGCCTCGGCGACCAGCTCTACCGCTCCGAACCCCCCGGCCGCGTAGTAGCCTGGCGTGTGGCCGTAGACCAGTTCGTAGCGCCTGACGAAGGTCTCGCTGTCCACGATGAAGCCCCTTGTGCGGATCGTGGGAAGCCAGGCGGCGTTGCCCGCCACGCAGCGCGCAAGGTCGCCGAGTTCGTCGGCGAAGCCGCTTTGGGCAGGTCCGAGGCTCAGGCTCAGGAGCATCGGCGTGTAGTCCACTTCGCCGGCGGCTCTGGTGAACGCGACGGCGTCGTCGTAGTAGCCGCCCCCGATGAAGAGCTGCGCTCCGGCCTCTTTCGCGGCGGTTGCCAGCCCCTCGTGGTCCGACTGTCCGGCGGGATAGGATCGATCCAGCACGATGTCCATGCCGTGGGTCAGGGCGGCGTCACGCACGCCTTCGGCCACGGAGACGGGGAACTGGCTTTCCTCGTAGACCAGAGCTGCCGTCGTGGCCCCGTTCGCGGCCGCCAGTTCCACGGATCCCTGCAGGTAGGTCGGTCCGGGGTTGAGCATCTGGACGCTCCACTGCCGGGACCGGCCCGCCCAGATTCCCGGATCGGCCGCCATCGGCGCGACGAGCGGTATGTCGAGAGTGTCGGTCAACCCGATCACGGCCTCCGTGAGTGGACTGCTGTAGGGACCGAGGAGCGCGTTGAAGTTGCCGGACGCGACGTATTCGGCGTAGAAGCTCTCGGCGGTTGCGGCGTCGCTCTCATCGTCCCGGATCACCAGAAGGACCCGATGGCCGGCGATGCCGCCGCTCTCGTTGAGCATCCTTGTGGCGAGGCTGTATCCGTTGAACATCTCCGTGCCGAGCTCAGCGAACCTCCCGGTTCCCGAAAAGGTTGCGCCCAGGATGATCGATCGCGCCTCGGGCGGGGTTTCGGTCTCGAGGCACCCGGAGGCCAGAAGGGTGGAGCCGAGACCGGCTCCCAGCAGCAGGGCGCGCATGGCAAGGCCTCCGGAAACGGCGTTGCGCAGTGATCGGGTCAGCATGACCGGCCGGTCACTACTCGACCACGATCTTCCAGATCTTCCCCCGGAGCGAGTCGCTCACGTACAGCGAACCGTCGGGCCCAGCCGCGACTCCCGTGGGCCGGTTGTCAGCCTGGTTCGACGAGCCGATCCGGCCGCCGGCGAAGCCGTCCGCGAAAACCTCCCACTCGCCGGTGGGTTTGTCGCCCTCGAAGGGAATCCAGACGACGTTGTAGCCCTCCTGGAACGGTGTGCGGTTCCAGGAACCGTGAAAGGCCACGAAGGCGCCGTTGCGATAGGGCTGGGGGAAGTTGCCTCCCGTCGCAAAGGCCATGGCGTTCGGCGCCCAGTGCGCGGGCAGGCCGATCACGGGCACGTCCATGTCCGCGCAGCGGCCGATCTCCTCCCCGTCGCCGCCGTACTCGGGCGCGAGCACCTTCGTGTTGTTGGCTGGATCGTGGTAACAGTACGGCCAGCCGAAGTCGGTGTCGCGGCGCACGTGCACGAACTCCTCGGAAGGCTTCTCCGAGCCTTCCGCGGCGGTATAGAGTGAAGACCACAGTTCACGAAGCTGGTCGCGACCGTGGATGACTGCGTACAGCTCTCCACTCCCGGGATGCACCGCCAGCGCGGCCCCGTTGCGCACGCCGGTCGAGAAGAGCTCGCCGTCCGCCAGCTCCTGCGACAGCTGATCGCTCGCAAATCGCCAGATTCCCGCCCGGGTGTTCAACTCCGGGCACGGGTCGCGGCCGGGCTGGCCGGCTGTGCGGGGGATGACCTGGCAGGCGTTGGAGGGGGACCCGATGCCCACGAAGATGCCGCCATCAGGGTGCAGCGCGATGCTCTTGGTGGGGTGATTGCGTGCGCTCGGAAGTCCCTCCACGATCGTTTCGGGGGGACCTGAGGGTGTCAGGGAACCGGCCGCGAGAGGGTAGCGAAGCACGCCGTTGTCGGTGGCCAGATAGAGGACGCCGTCGCCGAGCGCGATCCCGGATCCGGCCACGTCTCCCCACCTCTGGGTCTGGTCGGCCTTGCCGTCGCCATCCACGTCGCGCAGTGCAATGACGCCGCCGCTCTGGTTGCCGCGGTTGCGAAGCGCGACGAATACGTCGCCGTTCTCACGGACCACGAGCTGCCGCGCGGCGCCCACGCCGGTGTGATAGGTCAGTGCGCAGAAGCCGTCCGGCACCTGGATGCTTCCGTCGCACGGGTCGTCGTCGGGGTCCACCGGAGGATCCGGCACGGTGTCGCCTCCGCAGGCGAAAAGCGCCGCGACCGCCGCTGTGAGCAGAAACGGATGACCCGCCTGTAACGCCGTCTTCAATTCCATGATGTCCCTCTATACCGGTCTACCTCGCCAGCGAGAAGGCCGTGCTCGCCATCTGGTCGTCCCACCAGACCGTGAACATGCCACCGTCGGCGGTCATGTCGGTGAAGAGGATGACCATCTGGTCGGTGGACACGGCGCTGGTGGTGACGCTCATCGTGGTCCGCAGGACATCGCGGTCCGGCGTGTACCCGTAGGAGCCCCAGAGCGCGTCCGGGTTGTCCTCGCGCCCGCTCTGCTTCGCGCCCCAGTTCGAGAAGATCAGCGTCCACTCGTCTTCCGTGAGTGCGGCAAAGACGGTATACTCGCCCGCCGGCAGCCGTTCGCCCCCGAACATCAGATCGGCCTCGGTCATGAAGCGCGTCGACTGGTTGGCGCCGAGCCGCCAGACGGCCCCGGTCGTGATCATCTGCCCGTACTCGCCGCCGGAACCGAAGACGTCGCGGCCCCTCGTGATCGGACGGCCATAGTCGACAACGATCCACGAGCCGCCGGTGTACCGGCCGTCCTCGTACGATCCGCCGATCTGGGTCGAGGCTTCGCCGCGGGGGCTCGCCGGCCTCCCCTGCTGGGCGTCGAGCGGGATGGCGAAGGCGAGGAGGAGAGTGAGGAAGGCGAGCGAACGGACGGTCTTCATGCTGATTCTCCGGAAACGGTGTGAATGTGGAATCTGAGAATTGTAAGGACACGTTTGGGGTGGGGGAAGTGGGTTGGCGCTCGTTCTGGCGGCTCCCGTAGCCCCGTCGGTGCGAAGCCGTGGCTCCCCGCGCCCTCCGCAGCCGCTTGCCTTGGCGGGTGGCTCTGCTACATTGTATGAAAGTACGAATTTCTGAAAATCAGGACAGACGCACCGCCGATGGAATTCTCCAAGGTCACCGCGCGGGGGCAGACCACGATTCCCAAGCCGATACGGGAGGCGACCGGTTTGCAGGAGGGTGACCTGATCGCGTTCGAACAGCGCGGTGACCACGTCGTCCTGCGCAAGGTCGAATTCGCCCGCGATTCGTACCTGGAAGGGCTTTCCGGCCTGATGAGCGAATGGGCATCGCCGGAAGACGAGGACGCATGGCGTGACCTTTGAGCCGTTCGACATCGTCGTCGTCCCCTTTCCCTTTACCGACCGCAACGCGGAAAAGCGGCGGCCGGCCCTGGTCGTGTCATCGACCGAATTCAACCGGGGCCACCGGCATTCGATCCTGGCCATGATCACCTCCACCTCCGGCGAATGGCCCAGCGATGTGATCATCCGTGACTGGCGGGAAGCCGGCCTGCCCGTTCCTTGCAAGGTCCGCTTCAAGCTGTTCACCTTGGACGGCGACCGGGTCTTGCGAAAGCTCGGCACCCTGGCCCCCCGGGACCGGCAGGCGGTGGGAAGCGCGCTCGCACGCTGGATCGCCGCTGGCTGACCCGCCCTTCCACCCATCTGCGGTGTCAACAATGGATCGCCGACTCTTCCTTCAAACGTCCCTCGCGGCCGGCGTCGCCGGGAGCGCAACCTGCGTTGTCGGCGACGAGGCCCCTGCCGGGGACTCCGCTTCCTCCGCAACCTCCGATTCCGTCGCCGCGCCTTCCTCCGGCGATGGCCCATCTTCTCCGCCCGCTCCCCCCTCCCACGGCGAACGCGACTGGGCGACGCTCGGCCGCGCCGACCTCAAAGCCGGTCCGTCCCATCGAGTCCCACATCCGCGCGCTGTCCTCCTCCGCCATGGTCTCGACCGACCACCCCTGGGCCACCGAGGCCGCCCTCTGGGCGCTGGAACGCGGCGGTACGGCGGCCGACGGCTACATCACGGCGGCGCTGGTCCAGTGCGTCGTCGAACCGTCGATGACCACGCTGGGCGGCGGGTTCGGCGTCACCTTCTTCGACGCCCTGAACGGTGAGCTGTCCACGGCGGGGGCCGGGTTCGCCTTCCCCAGCGGCGCGCCCCCGACCGAGCCGTATGAGGAAGCCCGCTCCTGGACCGGCTTCGCCGCCATGGTTCCCGGCTACGTGCGTGGCCTCGAGACCGCCCACGCCGCGTACGGGCGCCTCCCCTGGCAGGACCTCTGGGAGCCCGCCATCGCCTTCGCCGAGAACGGCTTCGTCATCGATCACACGCTGTGGGGATACCTGCACCACTCCCGCAAGATGGTGGGACGCTTCGCCGGCCCGGGACGCGACAACTGGTTCCGCGACGGCTACCTGCTGGGCGTGGGCGAGACGGTGCGCCTGCCCGAACTGGCCGCCACCATGACGCGTCTGCAGGGCGAAGGGGGCGACTACTTCTACACGGGCCCCTTCGCGCGGAAACTCGTGGACGAGGTGGCCCGGCGCGGCGGCGGCATCACGATGGAGGACCTCGCTGCGATGGGCGGCTTCGTATCGCCCACCTGGAAGTCCGGCGATCCGGGCGGCGCGCCGTACCGCGGCCACGAGATCGCCCCTTCAAGCGGCCTCCTCTTCCAGCTCGGCCTGCAGGTCTTCGAGGCGGCGGACCTCGGCGGCATGGGTCGCCCGACCGAGAGCGTGGAGGCGCTGCACACCCAGATCCGGGTGGCGCAGGAACTCTGGCACCGGGGCGGCGAGCTCACGCCGGACCGGGAGGCCGACTTCACTTCGCCGGAGAACGCACGGCAGGTGTGGCGGGACATCCGGGACCGCCCGCCCCGCCCCTTCACCGGTTTCGCCGCCGCCACCTGCGGCAACGTGGTCGTCGACGCCGAGGGCAACGTGGCCGCGGGGACCCACTCCAGCTCCTCGGAGCCCTTCGGGACGGGAATCAACGTGGACGGGGTGGTCATGAACCGGGCCGTCTACCTGCGCAAGTACGCCAACCTCCCGGCGGGGTTCTCGACCCAGCTCTGGCTCTTCCGGGACGGGCGGCCCGCGCTGGTCATGGCGACGCCCAGCCGGTCGCTCATGGAGTGCCTGCTGCAGGGGGCGGCCAACTTCGTGGAGTACGGGATGGACGGGGAACAGGTGGTCGCCGCGCCGCGCTTCGGCCATCCGCATCCGGGCATCGACGCGGCCGAGATCGAGGGGGACTTCGGCGACGAGGCGATCGCCGCGCTCGCGGAACGGGGTCACGCGCTCTTCCCGGTAAGTCCGCGCGACGCCAACATGGGCTCGATCCACGCCGTGAGGCGCCTCCCCGACGGGCGGCTCGACGGGGTGGCCGATCCGAGACGCCGGGGGAGGGCGCTGGGTGGGGAGGGGTGACGGGGGAAAGGGACGGCCCGGGCCCCGGCTGACCGGGTCCTGGATCGTCAGGGAGATCCTCGGGCGGGCCCTGCTTCCACACCACGTGGTCCGCTGGATCCGGCGCCGAAGGATGCACCGCCGCGTCCCAACCGTGCATTCCGACGCCCAGCTCCGGCTATACAACCGCATGCTTCCGGGAGACTTCCTCCACTACGGCTACTTCGAGGACCCGGAGGTGGCCCCCGAGCGTATCGGCTTCGACGACCTCCGTCGCGCCCAGCTGCGCTACGCGGAGAAGCTGGCCGCACTCATCGACCGCCCGGACCGGCCGGTTCTCGACGCCGGCTCGGGGATGGGCGGCATGCTCGGTCTCCTGCGCTCGACCGGCCACGATGTCACCGGTCTCACCCCCGACCGCTTCCAGATCGACCACATTCGAAGCACTTACCCCGGCATTCCCGTTCTGCACTGCCGGTTCGAGGATCTGGCCGGTGACAGATTCCGTGACAAATTCAGGGCACATTTTGGCACGATCATCCACTCCGAGTCCCTTCAGTACATGCAGCCGGAGGGTGTTTTTGCCGTTCTGGGACAGATTCCGGGTAGTAACTGGCAGTGGATCGTCGCGGACTACTTTCGGCGCGGGGACGGTGAGGGGCGGCGCGCGCCGCGCCGCGACAGCGTGAACAACCGTTCCGGCTGGCGCCTCGAGGACTTCCGCGCCCGTCTCCGGGAGTCCGGTTTCGAGATCGTCCACGAGGAGGACATCACCGCGCACGTGCTGCCCACCCTCGGCTTCGCCCGCCTCCTGGCCGACCGCATCGGCGTCCCGGCACTCGACTTCGCCCACGACAAGATGCGCGCGAAAACCCCGGCCCTGCATTACGTTGTCGAAAGGGTGGCCGAGCGGGTCCGGGAGGCGGCCGTGCGAAGCGCCTCGGTTCTCGATCCCGCCACCTTCGCAGCAGAGAAGCAATACCTGATCATGAGCATACGCCGCCGCTAGCGGTCCGCGGATGGATCTCGGCTCGATTGCCGGGGAGGTCCTTCCAGCGGTTGTTGGCGCGGAGACGGAATCTCAAGGGAGAAGAGCACGATGTCCTGCAGCACCGCCAACGTCCGTCGCCACCGGTCCGTATCCAATACAGGGGCGCCAGCGCTAGCGCACGCTCCGGGAAGCCGGGTTGCGAAGAACCGCCGGGTTTTCGCCGTGGCCCCGTTCGCCGTGGCCCGGTTCGCGCTGACCGTGTCCGCCCTGGCCACGTCCGCGCTGGCAGCGTGCGCCATGGTGATGGCCGCCCTGCCCGCCGCCACCCCCCTGGCCGCCCAGGACGTCACCATCGTGGACTACGAGCCGCGCAACACGCTGGTCGTTCCCGAAAACCTGTTGACCCGGGCGAAGTTCCCCTTCGTCGACATCCACGGCCATCAGCGGGCCACGCGCATGTCCCCCGCCGACGTGGACCGCCTGGTCGCGGAGATGGACGAGCTCAACATGGCGGTGATGGTGAACCTGTCGGGGGGCAGCGGCATCTCGCTTGTCGACGGGCTCGAGAAGATGGCGGGGCGGCATCCGGGCCGGTTCGTCTTCTTCGCCAACATCAACTTCTTCGGCGTCGGCGAGCCCGGCTGGGGCGATGAGGCCGCCGCGCAGCTGGAAGAGGACGTGAGGAACGGCGCCTCCGGCCTGAAGATCTTCAAGGGCCTCGGGATGTCCGACCGGGACACGGACGGCAACAGGATCCCGGTCGACGACCCGCGTCTGGCGCCCGTCTGGGACAAGGCGGGCGAACTCGGCATCCCGGTGCTCATCCACACGGCGGACCCGGCCGAGTTCTGGCAGCCCCACGACCGCCACAACGAACGCTGGCTCGAGCTGCGGCTGCGTCCGCGGCGGATCCGTCCCCCCGACCGGTTTCCACCCTTCGAGCAGATCATCGGCGAGCAGCACAACCTCTTCCGCAACCACCCGAACACCAACTTCATCGCCGCGCACCTCGGCTGGCTCGGCCACGACTTGGGCCGCCTCGGCGAGCTCCTCGACGAGATCCCGAACATGTACGTGGGGCTGGGCGCCGTCGTGTACGAGTTGGGACGGCAGCCGCGCTTCGCCCGGCAGTGGCTCATCGAGCACCAGGACCGGGTGCTTATGGGCAAGGACTCCTACAACAGGGAGGAGTTCCACACCTACTTCCGGGTCTTCGAAACCGCCGACGACTACTTCGACTACTACCGCCGCTATCACGCCTTCTGGCAGATGTACGGGCTGGACCTTCCGGACGAGGTGCTGCGAAAGATCTACTACGGCAATGCGCTGAAGCTGGTGCCGGGGATGGACGCGAGTCTGTTTCCGGGATAGTTGGCCCACGGTCCGACTGGGGATCCGGGATGCCCTGAGGCCGTGCCTGAGGCTGGTGCCGGGCATGGACGCGAGCCTCTGCGCGAGGTAAGTTGGCGCCTCGCTTTCGATTGGCGACCACAGAAAAGGGAAAGGGACGTGGTGAGATCAGTTGTTCTCTTGCGCAAGGTTGCGTCGGATTGTTTCTCCCGGCCGGTGACCCGTTTGGCGATGCTGTCGTTCCTTGGCGCCGTGGCGGTGCTCCAGCCGGCCACCGCCCAGGAGAGCGAGCAGCTCCTGGGGCGCCTGGAGTACGAACGGATGCGTCTCTATTCGGGAGTCGAGCGGAACCTCGCCGTCCTTCTCCAGAATGCGCTCCGCCAGAAGCGGGCCATGCCGCCCGGCGGCGGGATCATGCCGATGTCTCTGGTCGACACGCGCTGGCGAGCCCTCGGTCCCGACCGGGTGATGTACGGCGGAGTGGCCACGGCGGGACGGGTCTCCGCTATCGCCATTCATCCCACCGAGATGAACATCCTGTACGCGGGCGGCGCCCAGGGCGGCGTCTGGAGATCCGACGACGCGGGCGTGAACTGGCGGCCCCTTACGGATCAGGAGTGCTCCCTGGCCATGGGGTCCATCGCGATCGACCCGGTGAATCCGGACATCATCTACGCCGGGACCGGCGAGCAGCACTTCTCCGGGGACAGCTACTACGGCTGCGGGGTCTTGCGGTCGCTCGACGCCGGCGAGACCTGGGAGCAGCAGGGAGCCCGGCAGTACGTCAACAAGAGTGAACGGAGCGGAGGCGCGCGCATTGCGCGGGTCGTCATCGACCGCGAGACGGCGGGTTCCGCGACATCGACCACGGTTCTCGCGGCCTCCACGTTCGGACTCTTCCGCTCGACCAACAGCGGCGCATCGTGGAATCTGGTCCTGGATGGCACGGCCACCGATCTGGTGGTGCACCCCACCGACCCTTCCATCATGTACGCGGCCCTCCACGGAGCGGGCGTCTACAGGTCGACTAACACCGGCGCGTCCTGGACCCACGCCTCCGCGGGCATGAACCTGGACATCGCCAGGCGCATCAATCTCGCGATCGCGCCCTCGGAACCGCAGACCCTGTACGCGAGCTTCCAGACGGGCGAGTCCAAGGGGGACGGACTGACGATGTACCGTACCGTGAACGGGGCGACCAGCTGGCAGGAGCTGTCGGCCACCGGTGCGAGCTGCTGGTACCAGTGCTGGTACGACATGACAATCGCCGTGCACCCCACGAACCCGCAGATGATCTACTTCGGCAGCCTGCAGCTGTACCGGTCCCTGAACGGCGGACAGACGTTTTCCCGACATCACAACGGGATCTACGTCGACGAACATCTGCTGGTCTTCGATACGCTGCGCGGGCCGAACGCACTGTATCTGGCCAACGACGGCGGCGTGTATCGTACGGTCGACGGCGGGACCACCTGGACTTCGCTCGCCACCAACCTGGCCGTGGCCCAGTACTACCGGGGGATCGGCCTGCATCCGTCCATCGCGGGGATCACGCTCGGGGGCACGCAGGACCAGGGGACGCAGCGGTCTTCCACGGGCACAAGGGTCTGGGAAAAGGTCATGGGAGGCGACGGGGGATACACGGCCTTCGATGTCGAGGATCCCTCGACCTGGTATGGCGAGACGCAGTGGATCCGCGGCGCGGGGTATTCCGGCCCGAGAAAGAACGGGGCGCTGGTGGTCAGGGGGATCGACACCGGCGAGCGGGGACTCTTCATTCCGCCCCTCGTCATGGACCCGGTGGATTCGAAGCGGCTGTACTTCGGGATTCGGAGTCTCTACCGCACGGATAACTCGGCGGACAGCTGGGAGCGCATCTACCGGACGCCGAGCGACCGCGAGGTCATCAGTTCGATCGGGCTCACGCCCTCCGATGCCAACACCATCTACGCCGGCGTCCTGTGGGGACAGGTCATCGTGACCCGCGACGGGGGGGTGACCTGGCAGCAATCGGGATCGGGTCTGCCCGAGAGGTTCATCGGCGACGTGGCGGTGCATCCGGACGACCCGGACCAGGCCTACGCGGTGGCGGGCGGATTCCTGACCGGGCACGTCTTCCACACGGTGGACGGGGGCCGCACCTGGGAGGACCGCACCGGGAACCTCCCGGACCACCCGGTCAACGCGATCGTGTACGATCCGGCCGACCTGGAAGGGGTCTTCATCGGCACGGACCTGGGCGTGTTCCATTCGGCCCGCGGCGGTGGCACATGGGAACGTCTGGACGAGGACCTGCCGACGGTCGCGGTATATGATCTGGCGGCTCATCCGGGGACGAGCCGGCTGGTGGCGGCCACCCACGGGCGCGGGATGTTCGAGATCCCGATCGACGTGCCGCTTTCCGTGCGCGTGCGGCCGGGGATGGTTGTGGACTCGGTCGTGACCACCGACACCGTCGATGGCGGAGAGGTGATCGTGGCGCCGAGCGGGAAGGACGACCATGCCATGAGCTGGCAGGCCACGAGTGATGCGGAGTGGCTTGTGCTGACGGGAGGCGTCGGGCGGGGACGCGGGCGCTTCCAGTACGCGTTCGTGGGCGAGAGAATGGAGGAAGGGGACAATGAGGCGTTCATCACGGTCACGGGTACGGGAGTCGATCCCGTTCTGATTCCGGTTCTGGCGCACTACTTCCTGCCGAGCCACCTGGAACTGGGGCCGGCGGGACCACCCGTCAGGGTGCTTGTCGGGAGTACGGAACCCGTGGCCGATTCCGTTGCGGTCCTCTTCAGCGGACCCAGGCCCGACACGAAGTGGTGGGCGACGCACGCCGGGGGGAGTTGGCTTGAGTTGGAGACGGCAACGGGTGCGGGCCCCGGCGCCGTCACGTGGACGGTGAACCCGACCGACCTGGGCGTGGGCCACTACGTCGATACGATCTTCGTGGAGGCCGAGCAGGCGACGGGCAGTCCGGCCATGTTCGTGGACACCTTCGCGGTGCAGCCGCCGCTCGGAATCGAGGAAACGCGAGAGAGCGCGGGGTACGGCATCGACGGATGGTCGCTTGCGCCCAGCGACTCCCTCTCTTCGGGTCTCTTCGGGTTCGGCGCGGAAGATCTGTCCTGGAGCGCCGAGGCGTCCGGCGCGGGATGGCTCGTGATGGAGCGGACCGGGGGCGGATACGGCGAGGCCGTCGTGTGGAGGCGGAACACCGAGGGGCTGGCCGTGGGAGTGTACGAGGGCACGATCACCGTGCGCGTGGACAGGCACCCTGAACTGGTGGGCGTGATCGTCGACCGCTTCGAGATCGTGCCGCCTATCGCGGTGGACGATGCGGCGCATCACTTCCTGGGCGAGGATCGGCTGGTTCCGGGTCAGGTTCTCCTGCTGGACTGGTTCGGCAACCGTGACGGTGCCTTCAATGCCGGGGACGTCCTGAGATGGCTGGATCACTGCGCCGCGGGAGGGAGCGGGTCAGGGTGTGCACCCGATTCGGGACCGGATCGCGGGGTGGCGGTGGGACGACCGAGCGGAACAGCGGCTGCAAGGAGGGGGTCATGAAACGGGTTGCGTTGGTATTGTCGGCCGTGGCGGTCGTGGCCGTGGCCTACTCCTGCGGCGAGACCGAGCCGCCGGCGAACCGGGCTCCGAGGGCCGTGGGCACGATTCCGGCGCAGGAGGTGGGCGCCTTCGACACGGTACAGGTGGACGTGTCGCAGTACTTTACGGATGACGACGGTGACCAGCTCACGTATTCGGCCTCGTCCGCGGCCCCGGTTGTGTTGACTGTTTCGGTAACGGGGTCGGTTCTGTCCATCCAGGGGCGGACAAAGGGGCAGGGCACGGTCACGGTCACTGCCCGGGATCCGGACGGCCTTTCGGCAGCGCAGCAGGTCGGCGTCACGGTGTCGGGGCGCCCCGGTTTCCTGTTTGCCCTGTTGCGGTATGACGAGGAGGACATCGGAGCGGTGGTGGTACGGCTCGAGGGTCCGCCCGCGGATTCGATCCAGGCGCCCGAGGGGTTCACGGTCTACCATGCGGCGGTGGCCGGAGCGACGCGGGTGTTCGTTGCCGGGGCGATCCCTCGGACCGGCACCGTAGTGCGTTTCTGGACCGACGATGTGAGTTCCCCCGGAGCCTACCGGGGACTCCTGGAGCAGGCCGCCGGGACCGACTACCGGCAACGCTCGGTGGAAGCGAGCTCGGTCCGGATCGTCCGGTAGTCTCCCGTTCGGGGCGGCGGGCCTCTACGGGCGTTGCCAGCGAGTAGTCCGTGCATGGAGCCCCCTGAGCACCGGGAGCGGCGAGGTGCCGGGTCGGCGGGACCGCCGGACGACCTCGGCCGGTCCGCGGTCCCGCCGGTCGGCGCCAACACGCGGCCCGCGCCAACTGTCCTCTTGTTTGCGGGACTGCAAGTCCCACTGCACCTTGACCGTTGGCCGGTCCGCCGGTGGTCCGGCAGTTTCTCTGTCCGAGGAGGATCCGAAAGATGTTGACACGACGCGATTGGCTTCGCACCACCGCCGCGGCTGGCGCGGCAGTCTCCCTCAGTCCCCGCATGCTCGGAGCACTTCGCGCGCAGGACCTGATCACACGGGGGGTTCCGTCCACCGGTGAGCAGTTGCCGATCATCGGCCTGGGCAGCTCGGCGACATTCCGCCGCGTGGCGGGCTCCGACGATGTGGCCGCGCTCGGCGAAGTGCTGAAAACCTTCACCGACAACGGCGCTACGGTCTTCGACACGGCCCCCAGCTACGGCGCCTCCGAGGAAGTGTCGGGTCAGCTCGCGGCCGATATGGGGATTACGGACCAGATCTTCTGGGCCACCAAGGTCAACGTGGCCGGGCGTGGCGGCGGATCGGCCGACCCGGAGCGGGCCCGAGCACAGATCGAACGGTCTTTCGGGTACTTCGCGGTGGACGTGATCGACCTCATCCAGGTTCACAACCTGGGGGACCCGCCCACGCAGGTGGGGATCCTGGAAGAGCTCAAGGCGGAGGGGCGCATCCGCTACCTCGGAATCACCAGCACCAGCAAGCGGCAGTACGAGGCGCTGGCTCAGGCCATGGTGGACTACCCGCTCGACTTCATCGGCATCGACTATGCGCTGAACAACACGAGCGCCGCCGACGAGATCTTCCCGATTGCGATGGATCAGGGGATCGGCGTTCTGGTGTACGTGCCGTTCGGGCGGAATCTGTTTACGCGTGCGTCAGGGCAGGAAGTGCCCGAGTGGGCCGCGGAGTTCGGTGCCACCAGCTGGGCGCAGTTCTTCCTGAAGTTCGCGGCTGCCCACCCGGCCGTGACCTGCGTGACCCCCGCCACCAGCCAGGCCCGCCACATGCTGGACAACATCGGGGCGGCCAGAGGAAGGCTTCCCGACGAGGACGAGCAGGCTCGCATGCTGGAGGTCGAGCAGGCCCTGCCGCCGGCACCGAGGCGGCGGGGTTGAGCAGCCTCCCTCCCGGATCGACAGCTGGGTCCCTCAGTCGTACTCCGTCGTCGCGGCGAAGGGACGGATCCCCGCGCTGAGCGGGAGGGGATGACGTGATCGATCGCCGCCGTTTCATAGGAACGTCGCTGGCGGGTGGGGCGGCGGTCGCCGCGCTCGGAAGCGCGGGATGTGCCCCCGACTCGCCGGACGGACAGGCACGGGACGAGAGCGGCGCAGCCGGGACGCAGCCCGGTGCCTTCGAACTCGACGAGATCACGGTCGCGGAGCTGCAGGCCGCCATGGAGTCCGGCGAGCGCACCGCGCGCTCGATCACCGAGCTATACCTGGCGCGGATCGAGGCGCTCGACGGCCGGGGACCCGAGCTGCGTTCGGTCATCGAAACGAACCCGGATGCGCTGGAGATCGCGGACCGGCTGGACGAGGAACGACGTGCGAACGGCCCGCGCGGACCGCTTCACGGCATCCCGGTCGCGCTGAAGGACAACATCGACACGCACGACCGCATGACGACCACGGCGGGTTCGCTCGCGCTGGAGGGGTCGATCCCGTTGCAGGATTCGTTCGTGGCCCGGAAGCTGCGCGAGGCCGGCGCGGTGATCTTGGCCAAGCTGAACATGAGCGAGTGGGCGTACTTCCGTGGGGAGAGGGCCACAAGCGGGTGGAGCGCGCGCGGCGGCCAGTGCCGGATGCCCTACGCGCTCGACCGCAACCCGTGCGGGTCCAGCTCGGGGTCGGGGGTGGCGGCGGCGGCCAATCTGGCGGCACTGACGATCGGCACCGAGACCGGCGGGTCGATCATGTGTCCCTCGTCCACCAACGGAATCGTGGGAATCAAGCCGACCGTCGGGCTTTGGAGCCGGTCGGGGATCATCCCCATCTCCCACTCCCAGGACACGGCGGGACCGATGTGCCGCACGGTGCGCGACGCGGCGGTGCTGCTGGGTCCGGTGACCGGGGTCGACCCGCGCGACGCGGCCACGGGCGCGAGCGCGGAGAACGCCCACGCCGACTACGGGCAGTTTCTTGACGCGGGCGGGCTGGTGGGGGCGCGGGTCGGCGCGGCCCGGAGCTTCTCGGGCTTCCCGCCCGAAGTATGGGCGCTCTTCGAGGAGGCGCTCGACGCCATGCGCGCGGCCGGCGCGACCGTGGTGGACCCGGCCAACCTGCCCGAGGCCGCCTGGGACGACGAGCAGCCCCTGCTGGTCCTCGAGTACGAATTCAAGGCCAACATGAACGCGTACCTGGAAGGCCTCGGTCCGGATGCGCCGGTGAAGAGCCTGGCCGAAATCATCGACTTCAACGAGCGCAATGCCGACCTGGAGATGCCGCACTTCGGGCAGGAGCGCCTTTATGCCTCCCAGGTGCGCGGCCCGCTGACCGATTCCGAGTACCTCGACGCGGTGCACGCCATCCAGCGGGGCAACCGCGAGGACGGGATCGACGCGGTCATGAACGAGCACAACCTCGACGCGATCGTGGCGCCCACGCGGGGCCTCGCGTGGAAGACGGACCACATTCTGGGGGATTCGCTGGGTGGGGGGTCGAGCGCCGGGCCGGCGGCGATCGCGGGCTATCCCGACGTGACGGTGCCGATGGGGTTCGTGTCGGGTCTTCCCGTGGGAGTGTCGTTCTTCGGCCGGGCCTGGAGCGAGCCCACGCTGCTTCGGATCGCGTACGCGTACGAGCAGGCGACGAACCACCGCGCCGCGCCGACCTTCGCGGAGACGCTGGGATAGCGATAGCGATCCCGCGAAGGGCCACGATGTCAACCCAACCTTACATTATGTAACGCGCAGTATACATCAACCCTGCTGGAACCCCGTCACGCGGCGGATCGTCCCGTCCGGGTCGGCCTGGATGTGGTTGAACCCTTCGCTGGCCCCGCCCGGGCCGGTGGCGCGCCATCCGACCAGCGCTTCGCCCCGGCAGATCCGCACGTCATCGGTGTGTTCCAGGGTGTAGCCGGGCATGTACTGGTGGCAGTTGGCGATGTGCATGCTTAGCAGTCCGATGCCGCTGAGCCCGGTCCAGTCGTCCCGGAAGGTGATGTCATCTGCGCAGCAGCGGCGGAGCGCGGCCATGCGCGTCTCCTCGTCCTGCTGGTTCCAGGCGGAGATCCATTCGGGCAGCGTGCGCTCGAGTCCGGCGGCCAGGTCGATGCGGTTGGCCGCAAGGTCGAGACGGCTGATATGGAAGCGCCATCCACCCTCCTGGTCCTGCGCGGCGTGTGCGGACGGCAGACCGGTGTGGCGGAGTTCCACGCGGGACGCGGATCCTTCCGCTTGCACTTCGAACGACAACAGCGACGACCCGGCCGGATACTCCTTCGCCTGGGGTCCCGATTCGGCGCCCCAGGTCAGTTCGAAGCGGCGCGCGCGGGGATCGACGGCCCGGATCTCGCCGGCCATGACGATCCCGAAGTTGGGGAAGGCGGCCCTGAATGGACTCCCCGGTCGCGCCTCGAAGGTTACCTCGCCCTGCATCCACGCCGAGAAGCGGGCCGGATCGGTGAGGATGTTCCACACGGTGGCGGCGCTTGCCGCGATGGGGAAGGAAAGTTCGACGCCTGGTGTGTCATGATCGTTGCCCTCGGTTGCCTGGTCCATCTCGTCTCCTGTTGGCGGAAATCTCGCCCGCGCATGTGCGCCGGGGGGTCCGGTAAGATAGGGACTTCGCCGCGGGTCAGCAGTCGGAACCTTCCACGGGCTTCCTCCCGGGCCGGTACCCCGACGGGACGGTGGCCCGGACGGCAGGTGGCCCCGGCACGTATGCCCTGACGGAGTCTTGCCGCGACAGTCCGTTCCGGCTTACCCTCCTTCCGGTCCTGTATACAATTCGGCACGGGAAGGAGGGAATCATGATACATTTGCGCAACGTTGGCGGGGCGGTGCTGGGGTGGGTCGTGATGGCCGGTGCGGTTTTCCTCCTTTTCTCGGGGCTGTGGATGGTGCTTGGGCCGGACGGTGCCTTTCAGCCACAGAGCTGGGAGGTGTCGGGGATGTGGCTGCTCGGCTCGATCCTGGTCAGCCTGCTCGCGGCGGTGATCGGAGGCCTGGTCTGCACCTGGGTGGCCGCGGACGACCGCGGGCTCCTGATGCTCATGGCGCTGGTCCTGGTTCTCGGCGTTGCCGTGGCACTGTTCGATGCACCCGCGCCCGAAGGTATCCGGCCGCCGGGGGTGAGCATGCCCGAGGCGATGAATTCCGCGCAGCAGCCCAAGTGGCTGGCGTGGCTCAATCCCGTGCTCGGAGTCGTGGGCGCCTTCGCGGGTTCGCGGCTCGTGAGGAACCGATAGCGAATCCGCCGCCTGTCCGTGCGGCAGGACTTCGGACGCCGCGACCGTGACCCCGCGCACAGGTCGCCCATTCGACCGCTCGATCGTCGAGGGACCCATCGGCCGCGCCGTCTGGATGCTGGCGTGGCCGACGATGCTCCAGAACGTCATCGGGGGAGTGCAGGGCCTCGTCGATCATGCGATGGTGGGCCACTTCGTCGGCTATGCGGGCAACGCCGCGATCGGGGTGTCGTGGCAGATCTACCTGGTCGTGCAGGTGTTCATCGGCTCGCTCTTCACAGGGATGGGTGTGCTGGTGGCCCGTTTCGCGGGCAGGGACGAACCCGAAACAGTCAACCGGGTCGTCTACCAGGCGTTTCTCACGGCCGGCATCCTTTGCGTCGGGATCCTCGCCCCGCTGGGCTATTTCCTCGCCCCGTCGCTCCTGAACCTGGTCAACGCGGCCCCGGCGGTGCAGTCGGAGGCGCTGCCGTACATCCGCACCATGTTCATCTTCAACTTCGGGACGATGGTCTTCTTCATGCTGGGCGGGGCGCTGCGCTCGGCCGGCGATGCGCGCACGCCGCTCCGGCTGGGCATCTGGATGACCGTCCTGAACGTGGCGATCAGCGTGGTGCTGATCCGGGGTCTGGGTCCGATCCCCGCCTTCGGCACGACGGGGGCGGCCATGGGGACGGTCATCTCGGCCGGGATCATAACCGTCGCCGCAGCGAAGTTTCTGCTGAGTGGGCGCTGGGTGATCCACATCCACCGCGGACTGGACTGGCGGCCGGACCCGGCCGTGATCCGCCAGCTCTTCCGCTTCGGGCTGCCGACCGGGATCCAGGGGGTGGCGATGAACATCGGCGGCGTGATCCTGCTGCGCTTCGTAGGGTCGCTGGCCAACAGCGCGGAGGCCCAGGCGGCGTACTCGGTCGGCTACACCCAGCTCTTCTCGCTGGTCACCTGGACCTCGGTGGGGATCATGGGGGCGACGGCGGCCTTCGCGGGCCAGAACCTGGGCGCGGGCAAGCCCGAGCGGTCGGTGCGGGGAGTGCGCGTGGCCTCCGGCATCGGGCTGGCGGTCGCGGTCGGGGTCGGCATTCTCTTTCTGACGGTACCGGGTCGGCTGCTGGGGGTCTTCGGGATGAATGATCCCGCGGTGGCGGCAGTTGCGACGGAACTGCTGGCGTTCCTGAGCGTCTCCGGGCTCTTCGTCACGGTGGCGCTGGCGCACAACGGCGCTCTGCAGGGCACGGGCGACACGCGTGGAGCGATGTACATCTCGCTCGTCTCCCAGCTCGCGCTGCCGCTTGCCGTGTGTTGGGCGCTGCAGGAGACCGTCGGTCTCGAGGCGTGGCACGTCTGGCTGGCGATCCTGCTCGGGCACATGACGCGCTGCGCCCTCGGCATGATCCGGTTCGGCCGGGGGCACTGGCGCGGGATTGAGGTGGGGATCGGGTAGCAGGCCCCGGGGACAATCCCCCAGCGCCTCACCGCTCTCGGTTCTCGGGCGGATCGATCCACCGACCTGGGGATTGGACGCTCGGGTGCCGGGGCCTCACATTGGCGATGAACCATCAGCACCGGAGGAGTCATGATCTTGTGTTCGCGGAAGTTGTCTTGTCGGAGGGGGCGGGTGGTGGGGGAGGGGTGGGTATCGATCCCTCGTCTCGTCGCAGTCGCCGTCTCGGCGACACTGACGGTCACCGCCTCCGCCCAGGAGCGCCGTCCCCTGGAACTGGAGGACTACTACCGGCTCAAGAGCGCCGGCAGCCCTGCGCTGTCACCCGACGGGTCGCGGGTTGCCTACGTGGTCAGCTGGGTCGTGGAGGAGGAGAACGATCGCCACAGCGAGATCTGGCTGGCCAACGCCGACGGGTCCGGAGAGCCGGTGCGCCTGACCAGTCCCAGCTTCAGCGCCTCGTCCCCGAGGTGGACTCCCGACGGCCGGCACCTCGTTTTCAGCTCACGACGCCCCGGCCCCGACGGTCGAACCAGCGGCGGCACCTGGTTCCTTCGCATGGACCGTCCCGCGGGCGAAGCCTTCCAGATCGAGGGTCTCGGCGGGTCCCCCGTCTTCAGTCCGGACGGGATGTGGATTGCGTTCACGGCGCCGGTTCGCCCATCCCCCGCGCCGCCCCGCACCTACGCGTCGGACTTCGAGCGACGCACGGTCGAGCGCTTCGACGGACGCGACTACGACTGGATGAACTACCGCTTCGACCGCCGCGGCTACCTGCCCGACCCGCGCGATCCGCGTGCGACGCCGCCGCGTGAAATCCATGTGATTCCCGCGGCTGGGGGCGAGGCCCGGCAACTCACCGGTCTGGGGGTCAATGCCGGGGGCCTGGCGTGGAGCCCGGATGGGCGGCGGCTGGCCTTCACCGCCGACAGCCACCAGCGCGACGAGCACAGCTACGAGCGGAGTGACCTGTGGACGGTGGACCTGGACGGCAATGTCACTCGGCTCACCGACGACGAGTACAACTACTCCTCGCCTGCGTGGTCCCCGGACGGCGGGCGGATCGTGGTGCGCGGCAACGAGGGGCTGGACGTGATCATCCGGGAGGGGCGGGACCGGGGGGCGTCGTCGGAGCTGTTGGTCTTCGACGCGGCGACGGGTGAGCGTATCGGCAACCTGACGGCCGACTGGGATCTGATTCCGGGTGGGGCGTCGTGGGCTCCGGACGGGGGGCATGTGTACTTCTCCGCCAGCGCAAGCGGCAACAGTCATTTGTTTCGCGTTCCGGGTGGGGGTGGGCAGGTCGAGCAGGTCACGGCGGGGGACCGTCGGCTGGGGAGCTTTTCGTTCTCGGCCGACTACCTGCGGCTCGCGTACCGGGCCACCGATCCGGTCAGGCCGGGCGACATATGGGTGGCGGGGGTGGGGGGCGGCGGCGAGACCCGGGTGAGCGACGTGAACGGGCCGTTGCTGGCCGGTGTGGCCCTTGCTTCGCCCGACCGGCTGCTGTTTCGCAGCGAGGACGGCACCGAGGTTGAGGGGTGGATTCTGCCGGCGCTGGGGTACGAGGGGGACAGGGGTGGGGACGGTAACGGCTTCCCCATGATCCTCCAGATCCACGGCGGTCCCCACGGCGCCTACGGCAACGACTTCTCCTTCGACCGCCAGCTCCTCGCGGCGCGGGGCTACATGGTGCTGTACACGAACCCGCGCGCTTCGACAGGCTACGGCGAGGACTTCCGGTGGGGGACGTGGGGCGGGTGGGGGTTCAAGGACTATGAGGACATCATGGCCGGGGTCGACCACGCGATCGCCAACTACGACATCGACACGGACCGGATGGGCGTGACCGGCTACTCCTACGGCGGCTACATGACCAACGTGGTCATCACGAAGACGGACCGCTTCGCCGCCGCGATCGCGGGCGCGTCAATATCGAATTGGGTCAGTGACTACGGAGTGGCCGACATCCCGCGCACCAAGGAGAGCGAGTTCTATGGCCCGCCGTGGGAGGAGCGGGGACTGGAGAACCTGATGCGCTCGTCTCCCATCGTCCACGCGAAGGGGGTTTCGACGCCGACCATGTTCGTTCATGGGGAATCCGACCACAGGGTCCCCATCGAAGAAGCGGAGCAAATGTACGTGGCGTTGCGCAAGCAGAAGGTGCCGTCCCGGTTCGTGCGCTACCCGGATTCGTACCACGGGGGGTGGACGCCTTGGCGAACGGTGCATCGGATGTGGGTGCAGCTGGAGTGGTGGGAGCAGTGGCTGGGGCGTCGGCCGGCGTCGGAGTAGTGCCCACGCCCAGTCCCGATCACCAGAACCGTCACCGGAGCATATGAGTATATGAGTATATGAGTATGTGTGTAGCCTCATGACCCGCATCCCCCGCCCCGGCATGCTGGCCACCGTCCGCAACCGCCGCGGCACGGTCACCTCCGTCGCCCCCTTCGACGGCGAGAACGGACGCGTTCACCTCGTCCACGTCGAATACCAGGACGGCGGATCGCCCACTGCCGAGCGGCTTCTCTGGGAACTCGAACCCGACAGGACGCTGCTCGAACCCACCGCCCTCCCCGACCCCTACGACACCGACCCCATGCCCGCAGCCGATTTCGACGCCCTGCTGCGGGCGGCGCGCTGGACCGCCCTCTCCCCGTACCTGGGCCTCGACGGCGAGGGCCGCACGGAGGGCCGCCACCCCATCGCGAGTCCCTTCCACGGGGGCGTCCGCGTCGAGGACTTCCAGATCGTCCCCCTTTTGAAGGCCCTGCGGATGCCTCGCGTCAGCCTCCTGATCGCGGACGACGTGGGCCTCGGCAAGACGATCGAAGCTGGACTCATCCTCACCGAGCTTCTGCTCCGGCGCCGCATCCGCCGTGTCCTCGTTCTGACGCCCGCCGCGCTTCGCGACCAGTGGAGGGAGGAGCTCTGGGAGAAGTTCTCGCTGCCATTCGAGGTGGTGGACCGCAAGGCGACCGAGAAGCTTCGTCGCAAGCTCGGGATCGACGCCAACCCGTGGCGCTCGTTCAGCCGGATCATCGCGTCGTACCACTACCTTCGCCAGCCGGACGTGCGGGAACAGTTCCTGTCCGCCTGCAGTACCCCGGAAGGCTCGCCCCATCTCCCGTGGGACCTGCTGATCGTGGACGAATGCCACAACCTCATGCCAGCGTCGTACGGCGAGGACAGCCAGCTCTGCCGGACGCTCGGGCTCATCGCTCCGCGCTTCGAGCACCGCCTGTTCCTGTCGGCCACGCCCCACAACGGCCACACCCGTTCCTTCACCGGGCTGCTCGAAATGCTGGATCCGGTCCGGTTCACACGGACCAGCGAAATGGGCCGGGCGATGCGCCGACGCGTTGACGACCTGGTCATTCGGAGGCTGAAGCGCGACGTCAACGCGGGCGCCGCCGGGCCGAGATTCTGCTCGCGGAACCCCCCCCGGGCGCTGCGCTTGGCAAGCAATCCGCGCGAAGCGGAGCTCACGGCCGCCTTCGATGCCTTTCGTTCCTCCGTCGGGGGACTGATCGCCACCGGAACCCAGGGCGGACGCCGGGCCGGGACATTCGCCGTCGAGGTTCTCGGCAAGCGCCTCCTTTCCTGTCCGGCCGCGTTCGCCGACTCGTGGCACCGCACCATGCAGGGAATGGAGGAAGGCACGGCCTCGGACGCCGACGTGGGGGTGGCGGAACGGGTTCTCGGGCAGGAGACCGGCGACGACCGCGAGGCGCAGCAGCGGCAGGCCACCGCGGCCACTGTCGTCGGCGGCTGGCTGCGAAATTACCGCGACGACCTCACGCCGGAGATAGACCTGATCCAGGTCGCCGTCGAAGCCCTCGGTTTCGATCCCGCCGGACCGCCGCCGACGGAACAGGTGCCCGCCGCCGACGCCCGCTTCGACCAGTTGATCGCGCTCATCGAGAAGCTTCTGCGCCGCGACGGCCGATTCCGCGACGACGAACGGCTGATCGTGTTCACCGAGTACAAGACGACCCTCGACTACCTCGCCAACCGTCTGCGGATCCGGTATCCGGCCGACAGAATCCTGACGCTGTTCGGGGTGGGAGGTCCGGGCGGCATGGGCGCCACGGAGCGCGAGAGCGTCAAGGACGCCTTCAACGATCCCGGTGCCCGGGTCCGCATCCTGGTCGCCACCGACGCAGCTTCGGAAGGACTCAACCTGCACCGCACAGCCCGCTATCTCCTGCACTACGACTGCCCCTGGAACCCGTCGCGGCTGGAACAGCGCAACGGCCGCCTCGACCGCTACGGCCAGGCCCGCGACGTGACCGTCCACCACTTCGACAGCACCGCCGATCCGGACATCCGCTTCCTGGACTACGTGATCCGCAAGGCCGACGGAATCCGCGAGGACCTGGGGTCCGCCAACGAGATCTTCGACCGTGCCGTCCGGCGCCGTTTGGTCGCGGGAGTGGATCGTGGTGTCGTCCAGAACGACTTGGACCTCGGGGTCGACAACGCGCGCGCCGACCGAATGACTGGTTTCGACACCACGATAGCGACCGGCAACGGGAAGGTTGGCGTCGGCGAGGCGGTCCGGGCGCTGGCCGACGCTATCGGGCTAAGTGCGCCGGTCATGGCGAAGACGCTCGAAGCCGCAATGGCCGTCTCGGGTCCGCGGCCGCAGCTCGATGACGCGGGTGAGCCCGATCTGTACAGGATCCGGCATCCCGAGCTTGCGGAGTGGAAGAGCGTGATCGACTCATCTGTTCGCCGACCCGCCGCAAGCGCGACAGGTGCGCTGGAGCCGGTCCGCAAGATTGCGTTCGGCCCCGCCCCGTTCATTGAGCGGCTTGGAGATCTGGATGTGTTCAAGACGCGTCCCGACGCGCTGCTGATGCACCTGGCGCATCCGCTGATGAAGCGCGCCCTTGGTTTGCTCACGCGCCTGCGCTATCCCGGCGAGGGCGCGAAGTCGCGGTGGACGGTGCGGATCGGCGGGGTTCCGCCGGGCGCCGAAGGCTTCATCCTGCTCAGTGTCGAAGAACTCGGGGTGAACGAGCTCAGGGAGAGCTTCCACCACTGGGTGCGGACCGTCGCGTTTCCGCTGCGCAACGGGCGAATCGGCCGTCCTCTCCCGCATACGTCATTTGCGGCACTTGGTGAGGGGCGAGGTACGACGAACCCGGCCGACTGGGACCGCGCCCGCGACCTGCTTTTGGACGCCGATCGCGGCCTGAAGCGCTGGCTGCGCGAGTATCAGGCCGGTCTCACAAGGGGGTTGCGAGACCAGTTGGGAACCGATGAGGCTGCGGACCGGAGGCGCGAGGACCAGCGCTACCGTCAGCGAGAGGGAGAAGTGTCAGCCCTGATCGAGCAGTCCACGGTGGGTCGGCTGAACCGCGAGATCGAGGCGCTCAAGGTCAAGCGGCAACAGGGCCAGCTCTTCGACGAGGCGGGCAGTCTCGACAAGCTGGACCGCTCCATCGAGGAGAAGGAATCGGAAATCGAGCGCCGCCGCGCGCACTACGACGAAATCCGCGAGCAGCTGAGGCGTGAACGAACCCGCATCCTGGATCACCTGCTTCCCGCCCGCTTCGCGCTTTCGGGCGAGGCAGGCGTGTTTCCGGTTACCATCGAGGTGAGGCTGCCCTTATCGCCGGCCCGCAGGGGGGCAAATGTACACTCCACATGACTTAATGTGATGTCTTCATTACATCGTGAATCGGTCGAGCGAGGCGGCCAGCGCTGATGAGCACCAGGTCCGGAGCGTCCATCCCCGGCTGGAACCGGCTCCGCCACTCCGGCCTGCTTCTGGACGGCCCCCGGCTCGTTTCCTTGCGCGAGTACGTGGCGGAGCCGCTGGACGACCGGGTCGAGCAGAGGCTGAGGCAGCGTGCCGCCGCCGTCCTGTCCGGTGCGGTTGATGGGCCCGGGACCTCTGGCACGTCCGAATTCGTTTCGTTCGTCCTGGAGCAGGTTTGCGGATTCGATCCGGCGTCGGGCAGTTGGGAGCGCGGCGGCCGTGTCCCGTCCTCCCGCGGCAGGCGCGCCGTGACCGGCGAGATCGTGAAGCCGCGGCACCTGTGGAGCGGTCCGCGCGGAGCCTCGCTGCCCGTCTTCATCGACGACACCGCGCGCATCGGAATCGGCCGCGGCCGGCGGGTCGTCAGCCGGGTGTTGGGATGGCTGCGGTCGGGAGGCGAGCACCTGGCGCTGGTCACCAACGGCCGCCAGTGGAGGCTGGTGTTCGCGGGTCTCGACTACGACGCCTCGTGCGAATGGGACGCCGACCTCTGGTTCGAGGAAGGCGAGCTGACGGCTCAGGTCACGGCCCTGCGGACGCTTCTGTGCCCGAGACTCTGGACGCCGGAGGAAGAGGGAGCCGCTTCGCCGCTGCTCCAGGCCATTCGGGACACCCGGAAGGGGCAGGCGGAGCTGTCAGAAGTGCTTGGGGAGCGCGTGCGCGAGGCGGTGGAGATCCTCGTCAGGAGCCACGGCGAGGCGCTGAAGGAGCTCGCGGCGGGTGAAGACGGGGTGGCGCCGGCCGACATCTACCGCGCGGCCTGCCGGGTGGCGATGCGCGCGGTCGTCGTGCTCTTCGCGGAGTCGCGCGACCTGCTGCCCCGCGACAACACCGTGTACGACGAGGGCTACGGCTTGAACGGGCTCTTCGGCCAGCTTGAGCGCATGGCGAACCGGGGCGACGCCATGAGCGAGTCCTTCGGGGCGTGGCCGCGCGTTCTGGCGCTCTTCCGGCTGGTGAACGAAGGCTCGCATCATCCCGACCTTCCGGTCGCCGCGTACGGCGGCGAGCTTTTCGCCACGGGGCGTTCCGACGCCGGGGACGGCGTCTCCCGCGCGCTGCATGTCTTCGAGACCGCGTGCTTCGGCGGCGGGCGGGTGCTCTCGGACCGCGACGTCTACCGGATGCTGCGACGGCTGACGCGTACCAAGGCGAGGATACGGCAGGGGCGCGGGGGGATGTGGGTGCCCGTTCCGGTGGACTTCTCCGACCTGTCTTCGGAGTACATCGGGGTGGTGTATGAGGGATTGCTGGACTACGAGTTGAAGACCGCGCCGGCGGGGGACCCGGTGGTGTTTCTCTCGGTTGGCGACCGTCCCGCGCTCCCCCTGTCCCGCTTGGAGGGGATGGACAGGCGGGCGCTTCGCGGACTTTTCGAGAAGCTGAAGAAGGAGAGTGTGGCGGACGAAGGACGGGGCGATGAGGAGGGCCGCGACGAGGGGTCGGAGGTGGAGGACGAGTCTGGCGAAACGGCGGCGGAGTCCGCCGAGGACGCCGCGTTGGACGAGCGCCGGACCTATCGGACGCGGGCGGAACAGTGGGCGCGCCGTGCCGTGGAGGTCGCGGGGCTCGCCAGGAAACCGCGGGGCCGGATGACGCCGGAGCGGCGGCTGGCCTACGAGGGCAAGCTCGCCGCAACGGCCCGAAGGCTGGTGCACCAACAGGTTCTTCCGGGTGAATGGTACCTGGCGCGCTGGGGCGGGACTCGAAAGGGTTCCGGGAGTTTCTATACCCGGCCGGGGCTGGCCGTGCCGACCGTGCAGCGGACGCTCCGCCCGCTCGCGTACGATCCGCCCAGGGGCAAGTCGCGGACCGAGGCGCTGCTGGCCCCGTCTTCCAAATGGACGCCCAAGCGGCCCGAAGAGATCCTCGCTCTCAAGGTCTGCGACCCCGCCTGCGGGTCCGGCTCCTTTGTTCTGGCGGCGCTACGGTTCCTGACAGACGCGCTGTACGAGTCCCTACAGCGCCACGGGCGGATCGAGGCCAAGGCGAACGAGTCGCTCGTGTGGCTGCTCGGCATGCGCGGCGGGGAGGCGGGTGACGATGAGCGATTGAGCGACGAGCAGATCCCTTGCCGCCCGGAGGACGACGAATTCGAGCGGCTTCTGAAGGCCCGCCTGCGCCGGCACGTCGTCGAGCGCTGCATCTACGCGGTCGACCTGGATCCGCTGGCGGTCGAGCTCTGCCGTCTCTCGCTCTGGATCGAGACGATGGATCGCGAGCTCCCGTTCGGGTTCCTGGACCACAAGGTCAAGTGTGGCAACGCGCTGGTCGGTGCCTGGTTCGACCAGTTCCAGCACTATCCGGCGATGGCGTGGAAGAACCGTGAGGGGGGCGACAGGAACCACTCGAACGGGGTGCACTACGGCAAGAACGCGCGGGGCAGAGCGATCAAGGCCTTCCACAAGGACGTGTTGACGCCTGACATGAAGCGGTTCCTCGAAGGCAGGACGCTGTTTCAGGAGGACCTGCTGGAGAAGGCGGCCGGGGCGCACGGGGATGCGATGGGGGTGCTGGCCTACATGCACGAGCTGCCGGTGCAGGATGCGGCGGAGCGGGCGGAGGTTTATCGGACGGAGTTGTTGGGGTCGAGCGAGTGGAGGTCGCTGAAGGAGGCGATGGACCTGTGGTGCGCGTGCTGGTTCTGGCCGGCGGACGAGATCGGGTGTGCGTCGTTGCCGACGAGTTTTGCGGATCCGCCGGAGAGGACTCGGGTGGTGGGGAGGGCGGTGGCCGCGCGGCACCGGTTCTTTCATTGGGAGCTGGAGTTTCCAGATGTGTTTGATGGGGAAGGGGCGGGGTTCGATGGGGTGGTGGGGAATCCGCCGTGGGAGAACCTCCAACCTAATCCGGAGGAGTTCTTCTCGAATGAGGACCCGTTGTTCCGCACCTATGGCCGGTTGGTCAAGCGCGGGCGACAACAAGAGATGTTCCAGGCGGACATGTCGATCGAGAGACGCTGGCTGGATTACGTCGCCGGTTTCAAGGGTCTCTCCAACTGGGTGCGGCACTGCGCCAATCCGTTCGGTGACCCTGAAGCTCAAGTGCGAAGTCAAGGCTCGTTTCCCCTCGGTCGGGGCGGCAAGGCGCTCCACCGGCGTTGGAGAGAGGCACGACAGGCAGATCATGGCTTTTCGGATCCTGATCACGCGTTCCGGCTTCAAATGGGACGGATATTCACGTATCCGCTCTTTCTGGAGCAATCTCTCGCGCTATTGAGAACGGGTGGAAGATGCGGGCTCATCATTCCGTCTGGGATCTACAGCGATGCTTGGACTCGTCCGCTCCGAATCACACTTCTCGAGCGCTGTCGGTGGGAATGGCTGTTCGGAATCGAGAACAGCGGGAAGATCTTCCCGATCCACCGCAGCTACAAGTTCAACCCCGTCATCGCCGAGAAGGGTGGGTCGACCGAGGCAATCCAGACGGCCTTCATGCGCGGCAGCCTTGAGGACTGGGAGCGCGCCGAGGATCTCGCCACACCCTACGCGCGCGATCAGGTGGAGCGGTTCAGTCCGAAGAGCCGCGCGATTCTCGAGATCCAGTCCGGGCGCGATCTGGAGCTCCTGGAGAAGATATACACCGACTCCGTGCTGCTCGGCGACGATGGGCCCGATGGGTGGGGCATTAAGTACAAGCTCGAATTCATGATGAACACGGACGCCAAGCTCTTCCCGCCCCGCCCAACGTGGGAAGCGAAGGGCTACCGTCCCGACGAGTACAGCCGCTGGCTGAAGGGGGACTGGCGTCCGATCGGGGAGCTGTGGGCGGAGTTGGGGGTGGATCCGGGGCGGCCGGAGCCTGTGGAGGTCGAGCTGGTGGACTGGCTGTTCGATGGGAGTGCCGGGCCCGAGAGGCGGGAGGCGGAGGCTCGGTTCGTGCATGGGCACCTGCTCAAGCCTGGCGATGTGGCGCGGACGGACTGGGCGGTGCGGTGCGCGCAGCCGCCGTATGACCGGCTGCCAGTGCCGCGGGTGGCGATTCCGGCGGGGATCATTCTGTCGCGGGATGGGACGGAGTGGATATGGGAGGGGGCTGGGGTGGAGGATGTGGCGTTGCCGTTGTATCAGGGAACCATGGTGCAGCCGTTCGTGCCCAGCGCACGAGGGTGGCTGAGCGGCACTGGGCTGCAGGCGAAATGGGACTATAGCTCCTTGGAGGACCTCCGATGGAATCCGCAGTTCCTAATGGAGCACGACGTGGCTGACCAGAGAATTGGCTCTTGGCCCTACGCCAAGATTGGTTACCGCGAAGTGGCCCGCAGCACGGATCCTCGGTCGTTCATTGGTGCGATGCTTCCGCCCTTTCCTTGCGGCCACAAAGTGCCGGTCCTGCATGCCAACGTCCGCAATGGAGTTCCCGGTGCTGCGGCATGCCTGAACAGCTTTGTTTTCGATTGGCTTGTACGGCAGCGCCTCGGTGGAGCAGCCTTGGCGTGGCACGTCCTTGCTGAGACTGCACTACCACCGATTCAGGAATGGCCTGGGATAGTCCGCGTCGTCAATGCGCTGAACCTGCGTTTCCGCGTCTTTTCTCCCGCTCGTTTGGTTCACGACGATGCGGGTGCCGGGGCACTTGCCGGAGCCGAGAGGATCCGTTTGCGCGCGATCGTGGATGCGGTGTCGTGTGCGATGTACGGATGTGACATGAATGACTTGCTTTACATTCTTCGGGACTGCGACCGGCGGACCGATGACGTCCGGGCACGCTCCCATCAGATCGCCGGCTTGGACATGAGGGGGTTCTGGCGGGTCGACCGGGACCAGGAGCCGGAGTTGCGCCTTACCATTCTCACACTCATGGCATTTCACGATCTCGAATCGAAGGGCGGCACGTCCGGCCGCTACCGAGACATCCAAGCGTTCTTCAGACAGAATCACGGCGAGGGTTGGCTCCTGCCCGAGACCGTCCGCCTCACGGACTACGGATTGGGTCACGACGACCGGGCCGGACGTCACCAGCCTGTCGCCCGCCGATTGGGGCCGCGCTTCTACGACTGGCAACTCGCCCAGAGCTCTGACGAATCGTGGCGGGAGTGCCACCTTCACGCCCGAAACCTCCTAGGCCCCGACGAGTACGCCCGGCTCCTCAACCGCCTGATCGAGCACCGAGTCCGATCCGGCGACCAACACGACGATCTCCTCTTCGGCCAGTTCACACGCGATCTGGTCGGGGAAGACACGGAACTCCCAACCCCCACGACTGATGGGATCGCCTTCGGTGACGAGAGGGCACTGCGGGCCGCCGAACCGAAGCCCGACTACTCCGCCGACCCTTCCGGGAAGCGGCCTCAGACCGAGATGTTTCGGGGTCCTCAATCCGACCTGTTCGAATAGGAGCACGCCATGTTCGACGCGACCGACCAGATCCTTCGCCAGCTCCGGGCCGGTGAGGACATCCGGACGGAGTTCAAGGAACTGCGCTACGGCAAGCGTGGCGTGATCTCGCCCAGAACGGAAAACCTCGCGGCCGAGATGGTCGCGTTCGCCAACGCGGAGGGCGGGACGTGCATCTTCGGCGTTGACGACTCCGGCGCGCCCGCAGGAGTGTCGAGGGACAGGCTGGATGCCGTCGAACAGTCGATCATCAACGTGGCTTCGGATCTGTGCGATCCCCCGATCCGTCCCCTGTTGAGGCGAGCCGTCGTTCCCGGCGCCGATGGTGAAGTCACCGTTGTTATGGCCGACCTATACCTGGGCACTGGCGACGCGGTGGAGCAGATGGCGGCTCTGGCTGCAGCTCGAGAGAGCGTCGGCGGCGCTGGCGCGGGCGGAGTGGGGGACGGTGGGCCATCGGGTGGGCCAATGCCGAGCGATAACCCGCAGGATCCCGATGGAACTCGGCCGGAGATGGTGGACGAGCTGTGAGCGGGACAGGGCGATATGGGGGTCATAGATAGCCCGTGAGCAGGCTTGCCCGATCCCTCCGAGACGAGCATCTTACGGCCCGATTTCCCAGTAGCACGAAGGCTTCAAGGACCATTCCAAGAATGAGCACTAACGACGACAATCGGCCCACTCCGCGCTTCCCAAACCAGGTTTCGTTTGACTCGCCTGCAGTCCGGGAGGTGCGAGCTCCAGCGTTTTCCGGCTCGCTGCAATCGGACGAGTCGGATCCAACGGTGGCGAGTAACGATCCCCAAGAGCCTCCCGAAGCGCTGCCAGACATGGCGGACATCGGTGCAGCGCTCGCGGAGGAGGGAGAGACTGCTGGCGAGGGGGTCGAAAGGGAGGAGCTTGACGCCGAAGACGGTGCCCGAATCGCCGAGCCCTTCGATCCAACCAAGATCAGGATCACGACGAGGCAACCGTCCGTGGATCTGGTCATCGAGAGAATCCGAGAAGACGAGATTGATCTGCAGCCCGACTTCCAGAGGGCGGGAAACATCTGGTCCCGAGCCACCAAGAGCCGCCTGATCGAATCTCTTCTCCTTCGGATCCCCCTCCCGGTGTTCTACATGGCCGCGAATGCGGACGACAACTGGCAGGTGGTGGACGGGCTACAGAGGCTCGGTGCGTTGCGGGAATTCGTTCTCGAAAAGAAGCTGCGTCTTCGGGGACTGGAGTACCTCAGCCAGTTCGAGACTCGGTCCTACGACGACCTGCCCCGCCCGATGCAACGCCGCATCAATGAGACGCAGCTGTCATGCCACATCATCGAACCGGGTACGCCGCCGGAGGTCATGTACAACGTCTTCAAGCGAATCAACACCGAAGGCAAACCGCTCAAAGGTCAGGAGATTCGGCATGCTCTCAATCCGGGTCCAGCGCGCGATCTGCTCGGCGAACTGGCCTGCTCCGTCGAGTTCCTTCGGGCTACGGACCGCAGCGTCAGCCCGAAGCGGATGGCCGACCGGGAGTGCGTTCTTCGTTTCCTGGCGTTCCGCTCCCTGGGCGTGGATTCGTACGAGGGGAAGCTCGACGATTTCCTTCTTAGGGCGATGAGGGCGCTGAACGAAGACGAGAGCCGACATCGTGTGCTCGCCGATGACTTTCGCCGTTCCATGTCAATGGCGTCCGACATCTTTGGGCGGGAAGCGTTTCGCAAACCGCGCCGACCCGGCTTCGGCAAGTGGCGGAGTCCCGTCAACAAGCCGCTGTTCGAGTGTCTTTCCGTCGAGCTGGCCGACATTGGTGGGGGCAGGTCGGATTTCCTGCTGAGCCGGAAGGACGAGGTCATGAGCGGCTTGAACGGGCTGATGGGGGACGCGGAGTTCATCGAGAGTATCTCCGTCGGCACGCAGACGACCAGAATGGTTGGCATACGCTTTGGCCGCATCAGGGCACTCGTTCGGGGGTTGGCGTCATGATAGACCACTTGGAACTCAGGAACTTCAAGTGCTTCCGAGAGCAGACGATTCCATTCCGGGGACTGACCATCCTCGCTGGGTTGAACGGCTCGGGAAAGAGCAGCGTCATTCAGGCTATACTTGCACTGCGTCAGGCATTGGGTGCGGAGCGGGGCACGCCGTGGCAGGGATCCCTCGTGAACCTCGGCTCCTACCGTGATGTTATCCACGAAGACGCCAGCGACGACACAGTCGGGCTGAAGGTATCGTTCGGCGGGGAAGCGCAGGCGCGTTTTGAGATGCGGCAGCAGGGTGAAGCTGGGGAAGCCTGGTGTGGCCCGGAAGCAGAGAAGCAGCTCCGCGGATACCTGTTCTACGTGTCGGCTGATCGCCTCGGACCGCGGGCGACGCTGCCGTTTGCCGGGGATGGACAACGTAGCTCCTTAGCCCCTCTCGGCAAGAGGGGCGAACATGTGTTGTGGTACCTCCACAACTTTGGTGGCGCACCCGTCATGGCGGCCGTCCGCCATCCGGGGGAATCGAAGAACACCCTCGTGGCCCAGGCGACGGCTTGGCTTGGGGCCATCAGCCCAGGTGCCGACCCCATGATCGCGGTGGTTCCAGAGGCGGACTGTGCGGTCGTGACCTATCGCTTCTCGAGATCTGGAGATGTGCCCAGCAGGCCGTTCCGGGCCAGCAACGTCGGATTCGGAGTGAGCTACGCGTTTCCACCGATCGTCGCGCTCCTTGCTCCAAAACGTGACCGGACCAGTTCGGTCGAGCATCTGGTCATCATCGAGAATCCCGAAGCCCATCTCCATCCGGGTGGCCAGACATCGTTGGCGGAGCTTGCCGCCAGAGCGACTGCCAGCGGTTCGCAAGTTGTCTTGGAAACACACAGCGACCACGTTCTTGACGGGGTGCGGCTTGCGGTTCGCGAAGGCATATTGTCTCCGGAGGAGGTCGCCATCCACTACTTCGAGCGATACGGCCTTGACGTGCGGGTGACGACTCCGGTGGTTAGCCGGACGGGACGGCTTGACATCTGGCCCGAGGGGTTTTTCGACCAGCACGAGCGCAACCTGTCCCGGCTCATGGGCCTCCCGAACACGACAGGTTGAATTCCCCCGTGTCGGCACGGCAACCCAGCATCACCTGGTTCGTCTTCAACGAGCTGTCTGCGCGCGTTCCGGCCGAAACCGTCCACGAGGGCCAGATGCGCTTCGACGATCTTGTGGATGCGGTTGCGATCGTCATGAATGGTCGTCCGGCGGAGCTGGTCTCCACCGGCGAACGCGTCCTCTGGGATGCGGAACTCGCCACTGGCTACACGGTGGGTCACTGGTTCACATCAGCAGACCGGGATCGGAAGATGTTGCTTCTCCGCATCGCAGCGAAGACCGGTTTTCCCGATGAGGTCGGCGAGGCTCTGAGAGAACGTTTCTACCTGTCGGAGTTCTTCGTCGAAGATGTCGCATTCGAGGACCGCCCCGATGCGCGCGGACTTGGGGCGGCCTACTTGCTTGACGGCATTGCGGTGAGCCTGCCATCGGAGCAACGGTGGAGAGTGACGGCGGTACCGCTTCACCACGTGTGGTTGGATGCGAGAGGTGTCGAGAAGGGACGAAATGTCGAGGTGCTCAACCTGTTCAACCGCAGCCAAGCGAAGCATGTCCGTGACACCATCCTTGAAAAAGCGCAAGGCAACTTGTGGGGCGAGCCCGCCGCGCTGAGGTCGAGAAAGGCAGAGTATTTTCCCCATCTCCGCTTCGGCCTCGATGTTGACAACCACATTGCGCAACTGCCAACCGGCATCGTCGCGGCGGTAGTAAAAAAGTTGATGGCGCTGGACCACGCCTGCCGGACTTGGCGAGGGGACGCGCGGATCAAGTTTCCGACCCTGCCGGGTTGTCGCCCGGAGAGCGAGCCGACCATGCAACAGTACGGGACTCATCGCGTTTTTCGCGACCCAGAAGGGATGAACAGGGCCTACGAAATACATTGTGCAGCTGCGTCCTACCGAATCCATCTGCGTGTCGTGCACGATCCGCGTGGCTTGGAGATCGGGTATATCGGGAAGCATTTGCCTACTAAGAAATACCCCTGAAGCTACTGCACTGCAGTGTTCGCCACCCCCAACGAAATCCACCAACAGCTCCGCAGCGAGGACAGCCGCGCGGAGTTCACGCGGGTAGTTATCCGGGGCCGGCGGGTTCTGCGACCGGACCGGGACCGGCTCGAAGATCGGTCTCCTCCTGTACTCGGATCGGCTGGAGCTGTACGGCCCGGGCAGGCCGCCCAAACGGGATCACGATCGACCAGATGCCGTACTGCACGTTCGCCCGTAACCAGCTCTTAATCAGCTTCCTCTCAAAGATGCGCAGCAAGCGAACGACGGGGCGGTGGTCCAAGGAGTCGCGGGGGGAGGGGGTGCGGAAGATCCTCGAGGGCGGGGAGGCGCACTCGGGGCGGCGGCCGGAGTACGAGCTGTTCGGGAACGAGTTGCGGTTGACGGTGTGGTGGAGAGGGACGCCCCGTGATGTCGCGACATGGTAAGCGCAGGGAGGCTATTCTGCCTCCTTGGCGCCACCACCGCCCCCCGGCCCCTGCCGAAGTCGGGAGGAGAGGTCTGCTAGGCCGAAGGCCTGTTCTCCCTCCCACACCGATCTGTCAATGCGAATGCGTGGCGACCCCGATTCCAGCTCGAGACGGAGCCCGGCCGCTCCTTCGGCGGTAACGCTCTCGCGGACCCTCTCGAAGTCGTCCAGCCGTGCGCAGATGCTGACGAGACTTGCGCCGATATCGTCCACGAAGCGCATGTGTCGGCCAACGGCTTCGATGTCTGGATCCTCGGGACCGGCACTGATCGGCACCACGCAGAGCAGGTAATTGGGATCCTGTTCGACCGCCTCTTGCGCTTGGCGGGACGTCATTCTCACGCTGTCGTCGCGGGCCGACTTGATCTCGACTAGCCAAGTCCGGCCGCGTCGGGTCAATTCGAGCCGGTTCAGTTCGTCTTCGGCGGTCGTGGGGGGCTGGATTTCGAGATCTGAGCCGACGCGCTTGCGTTGGACATGGAAGCCCTTACGCTCCAGACTCCGCCTGACCAACTGTTCGACGAGCTCACCCAATCTCTGGTTCTCGTGTATGGTGCGCCGGCGTTGGCGGCGTTCTTCAAGATGGTCGAAGAGTTCCTCGTCCTCCTTTATGTCCTCGGCGAGCACCTGCAAGCGGTCCCACTTGCTGCCCACCGACGTCATTAGGCTAGCGAGCGTCTTGTCCAGCGCATCCCGCTGCTCGTCGTCCGTCGCGAGCAGTTCCTTGAGTAGTTCCGGCACGCCGACCCCGAGCGCCCTCAGGAGTGCAACGATCTGCGAACTCTGAAGAAGATCCGTCGACCATCCACTGTCGCGGATGAGGATCCCAAGTGAGTGTGCGTTCGCGCTGTCAGTGCGGCGGCCCTTCAGCGGGACCCATTTGTTGCGTGCGAGGGGAACCAACCACCCGGCCGGGTAGTAGCGGTGAGGCGATCCGCATACGCACACCGTTGCCTGTGCTGCCAGTCCATGGGCGTCCTCGACGGCAAGCCATCGAGTGACGAAATCCCAGAAAAGCTGTGCCTGCTTTCGGCTCTGACGGACCCTCGCCAGTACCCCGATGTCGCTCGTTGTCAGGAAGGCGACGTTCGTTGCCTGAACGCTGTCTTCTGTTTCGTGCTCGATCTGGCCATCCTCGCCTTCGGGAAGAGGTTCATCCGGCAGAAACTCGCGGAACCGTACCGACCGGGCGTACAGGACACTGGTTCGGAGGAACCTGCGCTCTTCAAGTGCGTTCCACACAGACGGGTCATCGAGTACGGCGGAGAAGTCGTCAGCCAGTACTTGGCGAGCGGGGAACAGGTTCGCGTATCGCCGAAGTGGTTCCGGCCATGTCCGCACAGGTGCGAGGGGTCGCTCGGAGGCATCATCCTCGTGTTGGAGCAGCTTGATCGTCGTGCCATCAAGCGAGAACGTGGGGAACCCTTCCAAGTGACGCCATCGGACCTCCGCCGCGATCCAACCGAAGAGCCCGACGCTGGCCGCCTTGGCATCGTCGTCCAGTGCATCGCCGTCCATGCGTTCGCGTAGGCGGCCGATCAGCTTCGGGATGATTAGGTCACTGTCGATGTCTCCTGCTCCAGGTTCGCGGGATAGCACGCCGAAGCGAGTATCGCGCAGCTCGGCCCTGAGGTCCCAGCCGACGAGTTGCGCGATCTCCTTCAAGTCATCGGGGATGTTCTGGTCACGATGCAGGTTCGGGAGCGTGCTGAATTCACCGTTCTGGTTGGGAACGATCTTCAGGCCTCGTAGCGCGTCGCCAAAGTCGTTGGCCGACAGGAATCGGTGTAGCTCGTCGAGCCACGGTACAGCGTCGGCGTCCTCGAGCTGGGCCTGCAATGCCTCGATCGACCCAGCTTCCTCGGCGTAGCGCGCGAGATCACGCCCGTCCACTGTCTCTTCGAGTCGGCGGAGCGGGACATCGTACAGGGCAGCCCAGCTTCGGGCCGCGTTACACCAGCCCTGCGCCTCTGTCTGCCTCGGAAGTGTGCGTTTCAAGTCTGTGAGGGCACGGGCTAGGCGCCACAGGCGGTCCACTGCTTCGGGGGTGTCGGCCGTCGGCAGAGTGGCGGCCTTCGGCGCGAGAGCGGTGCCAGCCTCTGTCAGAACAGACGGCGTGGCACGGACCCGATCGACCAGGCGACCCCTGAGACGATCTCGCAGCCATGCATCGTTCAGCCACCTCTTAGTACGGATGCGAGGTACTTCGGCCAGCACGTGGATGCCCGACCAGCCCGATTCCGCCGCAAACTCCGCGATACGAATGAGAAGCCCGCAGGCTTCCTCGAGAACCGCCTGATTCGATTGGTTGACACGATCGTCGCTCTGTCCAAGATACACGCCATCGCGCTCTTCGGTGGGCGAGAACCGGAGACTGTGAACGATGGCCGGGAAGCTGAAGTCTTCCGTCCCGATCAGGGGGAATCCCAACAATAGCCTGGGCGAATCCGTCGGCGATTCCAGCGCCACCGTCCCGTCCCGGCGCACGAAAGGGATGCCCACGGCTACCCCCTCGTGTTCCGCGACAACATGGCTACGACGCTTTGGCGGAGTGGTGTCGGCCACAGAGACATCGACCTCAACCTGGTCGATGTGTGCTGCGAGCTCTCGCCGGTCACGCAGCTCAAGAACGATCTCGGATTCGAGCGTCCGGATCTGTATGCGCTTGAACTCCTGATTGAAGGCGGTGACATAGGGTCCGGTTAGGGTGAGCGCCTTCACACCCTGCTGCACGGCCTCCGAAGCGCGGTGATCGATCGGATACCGAAACGTGGTGGTCGCTCGCCGATCGGTGCCGATACCTGCAGGTTCCAGCGAAGACTTGAAGGCCTCGAACGAGGCGTCCATGTTGCTCAGCAAGTCGCCCACCGACTCGCCGCTCCGGTCGAGCTCGAAGGCGAAGGTCTGGCCGTCCATTAGTTGCCCGGACACCTCGATGGTCAGGGACAGCAGGTGCGTGGTCAGGAATCCGCTGCCGAACCGGCCGAGCGCGTCGGGGTCTTCGTATTTCGTCGAGCCGTAGTAGATGAGGTGCGTGATTTCATCGGGTTGGAATCCGCGCCCGTTGTGGCGGAAGGTCAGCTGGTCGGCACGAACTTCCACCGAGGCCTCAAGACTACCGCTTCCTGCCGAGACATCCCGCGCGTTCTGGAGCAGCTCCCAAATCCATCGCGGGAGGACCCGCAAGCGGGCGGCCTCAAGTGCCCGGAGGTGCTTGTAGACCCCCTGTGCCGTGTTGGAGGCGAGGATATCGGTCTTTTCTCGGTCCCAGTCATGTGGTTTAGGCACTGTGCGTCTCCTCTACACCCCCGCAGCCGGATCAAACACCATCCCCAGCAGCGTCCCCGCGGGATCCCCATCGGTCAGCCTCAACCGAACGTGCTCATCGAACGCGAATCCGTCGCGGAAGTCGTCGTAGGGCACCATATCCGAGTTGAGCGCGCAGATGTACTGCGTCCCAGTCGCCTCCGCGACCTCGCGGGCCCGCTGGATCGCCGCCGCCCGTTGCCGCGAGTCGACACCATCGAACATCTCGCTGTCGTGCACCAGGAAGTCGATCCCGAGCCCGCGGCGCGTGGAGAATTCGAGGAGCGCGAGGTCGAGGCAGAAGATCTTCATCTTGCCGATGCCGTCGCTGCCGCTCTTGCTGATTTCGATGTTGAACTTCAGGCCGGAGTCCGTCGTGTCGATCACGAGGCGCCCAGGGGCCCGGTACAGCGCCTGCGAGTTGAGGTTGAACAGCCTCACCGGAGCGTTCCAGAGATCGCGGCGCTCGTCGTGGTCGCGCGCGGCCAGATCGGCCAACTCCGCCCTTTCGCGTGCGACCCGGCGCTCATCGGATTCCATCTGGCGTCTGCGCTCGATCTGGTCCTTGACTCGCTCCAGCTCCCGGCACCTGGTGACATGCCGCTCCTGCAACTTCACCATCTCCTCGAGAGCGCCGTGCGTGGACAGGATCTCCAGGAGCCCGGCCCTGCTCTCGGTCAGCTCCCGAATCCTTCGATCGGCCTCGGAGATCCGGCTTTCCAGGCGAGCGATCTCCTTCTGCAGAAAGCGTCGCCGATCCCGGACGACCAGGCCGTAGAACTCCCTCGCCTCCGCAAGCGAGCGGCGCACCTGTTGTGAGAACACCACGCCCATCTCCTCGTACACGTCCTCGAAGGAATCCGCTGAAGGCGCCTCCTCGGACTCGACGGCCTGCCTGTAGAGGCTTAATCGACGAGAGGCGACGACGTTTTCGTTCGCCTCCCGGTGCAGCTGTTCGGTCAACTGATCCGCTTCGCGACGAATGGACTCGTACTCGGGATGCACCCTGAAGCTGTCGAGCGCACGGGAGCTCTCCTCGATCTCCTGCGCAAGGGTGACCCGTTCGGCTTCGAGCTTTCCGACGCTGCCGCCAAGGTGCGGCACGGCATCTCGGTCGACCAGCTTCCGCAAGGTCTTCAGATCCTTGTCCCTGTCCTTGATGGCCTGCCACTGCGCGGCGTGGCGCCATTCCAACCCCAGCAGCAGCGCCATGTGCAGCTGCATGTCCCAAGCTGGCTGGCGTCGGAAATGCGTAAACGGATCACCGAAGGCGTCGTGGCCCCGGCGGACGAAGTAGGAGATCAGGCTTCGGAACGACGGGTTGTACTTTGGAGCGCCCGGCGACGGCAGCGAGAACAGCGCCCTCCCGAGGAACGCCCGCCACTGCGCCTGGGTGAACGAGCGCACTTCCATCAGGTCCGCGGAAGGCAGGTCCCGCCACTCGTCGCTCAGCCCTTTGACCACGACGGTGTTCGGCGACGCGACCGCGCGGGTTACCGCGAAGCGCTCACCGCGGAGCGACATCTCCATCGTGAACACCCAATCCTCCAGGGCGGGAATCGCGAGACCCCTGTCGCGACGGACCCTAGCGCCGAGGCAGAAGTGGATGATCTCGACCAGCGTGGACTTGCCCAGTCCGTTGCGCGTGTCCTTGCGGGAGGATTCCTCCGTGCGGTCCGCGAGGATGACGTTCAGCCCAGGCGTGAACTCGACCCCGCGGAACGACGGCTGGTTGGCGGCGACCGAGTGGATCATGGCGGGCCCCTGACGATCACCCCGGCCTCGAACCGCACCACGCGCAGCGCGTAGAGCATCGTGACGGCGAGCACGAACCGCTCGAACGTGCCCACGGACCTGGTATTCCGGACGGCCTCCCACAGGGCCGTCACAGTGCGGGGCTGCGAGAGCTCCGAGAAGACGACGGCTCCGGCACCGAGGAGCGACTGCTCGGCCGGTATGTGCTTGGTGGGCATGATCATTGCTCGAAGACCTCGCATGTCTCGAAGAGGTAGACCAAAACGGCTTGGGCCGCCGACTGGGTCTTGACGTCGCCGAATCCGCGGCGGGCGAACATGCACATCGAGTTGAAGAGGTCCTCGCCGGACGTCGTGCCGCGTGCCCGCAGCTTGTGGTAGTGCTCCAGGAAGCCGGAGATCAGTCGTGCCGGAAACCCCGGATCGTCCCGGCTCAGCTCCTGGATGAACGATCGGACCTGCCGTGCGACAGCGAGGTGGGCGACGATCAGGTTCTGGGAGGACAGCGACAGACCGTTTCTTTCGATCTTGTCCTCGATGGCCACTCGCGAGAAGTCTCGACCCGGGGGTGGGGGAGGCACCTCGGTGACCCAGCGTGTCGCCTCCGCGAGTTCACTGAACGTCACTGTCGCCAGCCCCTCATCCACCGCTGCGGCCACGGCATGTTCGTGCTCCGCCTTGATATCGAGCAGCCGCGCCGTCGGGTACTTCAGTTCGCCGTGGGGGTGGGCGTCGATTCGCTCGTGACAGTTTCGGCACACGTAGAGGAGGTTGGCCAGCGAGTTCCGCTCTTCGTCCGTCATGGCCGGGTCGAAGCGGGCGGACTGGCGTCCACGGGTGCCGCCACCCCGCTCGCCCGCGATGTGCGCGGCCACGCCGAGCATGACATAGTCATCTCCGTGTGGCTCGGACGATAGCACCCGTCGGCAGCTCGGCATCGCACATCGGTTTCCGCTGCGAAGGGCCAAGGCGATCTTGACCCGGTAGGGTACGCTCATCCCGGGCGGTGGGGATTGAAGCTCCCGGCTGGCCGGAGCCGTCGGTCTCGTTCGCTACCGCGCCACCCGATTGGTCTTCCCTCGGCCATTCCCCCGTCTCCGGCGCTGGGGGTCGGTCGCCCCTGTGAACGGTGTTGGTGAACTCTCCATCGGAAGGTATTCCGACGTGGGGTGACGGAAAAGTGGTGCTGACGGAGCCAGCGCGGCCGCTCGGTTGACGCCGCTACCGCCCGATTTTCGGAATGTAATATATTGACATGTATATTTGTCATCTATTATCGTCAGTCATCAACCACATCCACGCCATCCTACCACGAAGACCCACAATGACCGACCGAACCATTCGCCATGTGCCAGACTACGGCGCAAGCCTCCGCCAGCAACTCGACGCCGTCGGTTGGACCCAAGCTCAACTGGCGTCCGAGAGCCGGGTCAGCCGACAGACCATCTCTCGCGCCGTCAATCGGGATGAGGTGTCGGACCGAACCAGGGTTCGGATCGATGCGGCCTTGGCGCGCGCCCCGGCGAAAGCCGACTCGGCGGAGCGGCATGGTACGGGAGCGCGACTACCGCCGTCGGCCAGCGCGCTCTGCGACGCAACAGACCTTGCGGCATGGGCGGATCGTCGGGAGGCGCAGAGTGTTCTGCCCCGCCTCATTGGCCGGTTGATACGAGCTACCGGTGCGGGTGTGACCAAGCCCCACGTTCGAGCGGGTGAAGGCGTCCAGCTGCCGGGCTGGGACGGAATCGTTCACGCCGACGAGAGCAGCCCGTTTGTGCCTGCCGGTGCTTCGGGATGGGAGATGAGCGTGGCGAAGCGTCCGAAGACGGCGGCCGACGACAACTGGACGAAGCGGACGCAGGATCCCGCACCATTCACCCCCGAGGATTCCACGTTCGTCGTCGTGACGCCTCGCCGCTGGCGCGACAAGGAGAACTGGGTCAGTGACCGGATGCGTCAAGGCCCGTGGCACGATGTCAGAGTCTACGACGCGGACGATCTGGCCGCCTGGCTGGAGGACGCTCCGGCAGTTCACACGTGGCTGTCGATCAAGATCGGGAAGATACCTCCTAGCACCCGCGACCTGCGGTCCCAGTGGGAGCACTGGTCCAAGGCGACCAGTCCCCCTCTGCCGGCCCGGTTCCTCCTTTCGGGGCGGCAAAAGGCGGTCGCCGAGCTTCATGAGCGGCTTTCAGATGTTGGCGGTCCGGCCTTCGCCGTCCGGACGGAGTCCCGTGAGGAAGCCATCGCATGGTTGTATTGCGGCATCCGTCAACTCGGAACGGATCAGGCCGAGAGCGTTCTATCGAGATGCCTGGTCATCGAGTCGGCGGAAGCGCTCCGGCGCCTGACCGCAGCCGAGCCTCCGCTGATCCTGGTGCCCACCTTCAACCCGGAGGATCTCGCTTCAGCAGCTGCACGCGCCGGGCACGCCGTTGTCGTACCCCAGGACGAAGCCGACGGGGGACCGGGGGACGCTGTGATTAGTCTCGAGCCGTTGGACCGTCAATCCGCGGCCGAAGCGCTTGAGAAGGCCGGGATCGACCACGGCCGCGCATACAGGATGGCGGGACTGGCCCGAAGAAGTCTTGCTGCCTGTCGGCGCTCCATCGCCGCGAGCCCGGGTTTCCGCCGACCGGAGTGGTCGAAACCGGCGGTGGCTCGAGGGGTGGTCCCCGCTCTCCTCGCCGGTTCGTGGAAGGACTTCACCGAAGCCGGTCGTGACTCGCCCGATCGTGAGATCCTCTCGCGGCTCGCACGGAGACCCTACGAGGAGGTTGCCGATACCCACCTGCCTTGGAGCCGGGGGAGCGATCCGCTGGTCAGGCGCAAGGACGATGCATGGTATCTGGTTTCGGCGCGGGACGCGTGGGAGCTGCTGTGCTCGTATATTCGCCACGACGACCTCGAACGCTTCGAGGAGGTCGCGACGACTGTACTGGGATCGGTTCACCCGGAGTTCGAGCTTCCACGGGAGCAACGGTGGATGGCGGGAGCATTGGGGTATTCGCCCAAGTACTCCGGTCTCCTGCGCGGGGGCCTGGTGAAGAGCTTGGCGATCATGGGTGCCCGCGGCGGTAGAGTGCCGACTGCGATTTCATCGGCCCGCCACGTTGCGGAGCGGGTCGTTCGCAACCTGCTTGAGCACGCGAATGAGGATTGGCGGCTTTGGGCATCCCTGTCGGGTGTCCTGCGGCTGCTCGCGGAAGCGGCACCCGACCGCTTTCTCGACGCTGTGGAGGCCGATTTGAAACAGCCGGATCCGGTGTTGGCGAGCCTTTTTGTGACCAGCGGTGATCCGATGTTCGGATCTGCCTACCATTCGGGGCTTCTCTCCGCGCTCGAGGTGCTCGCGTGGTCGCCGGATCACCTTGGCCGGGTCGTCCCGGTCTTGGCGCGCCTCGACCGAATCGATCCGGAATCGGAACTCCGCCCGGAAGAGAATACGAGTAGCCGGGTAGCTTATCGTCCGCTCTCAGTGCTCAGGGAAGTGTTCCGAAGCTGGTCGCCACAAACGTCGGCAACCCTTGACGAGAGACTTACGGTGCTCAACCGGCTACGCCATTCCCACGGCGATGTGGCTTGGCACGTGATGCAGTCGATGCTCCCGGAAATGCACTCCGTCGGACGCCCGGCTTCGCGACCATGGGTGCGCGAATGGGCTGTGAACGCCAGCGAGGTTCCTGACCGGGACGAACAAATGAGAACGGTGTCGGAAGTTGTCTTGGAGATGCTTGACGCCGCCGGATCGAATGGCCGCCGATGGACCGGACTGCTCGAGCACCTCTACACGCTGCCGCGCCGGGAACACGACCTCGTCGTAGGCGCACTCAGGCGCCTCGACCTGGACAATCTCGGCGAAGAAGCGCGGGCCGCGATTTGGGAAGCTCTCCGGAGCGTCGTCGCGCGTCACCGCTCCTACAGCACCGCGAAGTGGGCCATGCCGGAGAGGTACCTGGCGCGGCTGGACGGAGTCCGCGAGCGGTTTTCTCCCACCGATCCCGTCGCCCTGTACGGCTGGTTGTTTGCCCCGCGCCCTCGTCCAGCGGGCAGTGTTGATGTGGGCGAGACCACTTGGGAGGAACGGAAGCTGCGAATCGAGAAGGAAAGGCTCGAGGCGGTGGTGGCAGTCCTTCAGAGCGGCGGTCCGGACGAGCTCAGGGCGTTGGCTCGTGCCGTCGCCGACCCGTACGAGTTGGGCAAAGCCGCCGCCCGCACGCCACCGGAACTGCTGCACCCGGACGAGATTCTCTCCCGACACTTGGCGGATACAGAGGGCGCTCTAGCCGGCCTAGCGCTCGGGTATGTCGTCGGCCAAAGCGAGGTTTTGGGCGACGAGTGGGCGATCGGACAACTTGGGCGAGACGATCTGGAGCTCCGGCTCGAACAAAAGGTGGCACTGCTCTTGGCCCTGCCCACGCGCCCCCACATCTGGCAGGTGGCGGCAAACTACGGGGAGGATGTCTCGTTGGCCTACTGGCGCAGGATCCCTCAGCGCTATTTCTCGGACCAGCATCTCGAAGAGGCCGTGTTGAACCTGGTGGGAGCGGGACGGCCCTTTGTCGCTGCCGACCTGCTGGCGTTCGAAAGCCGATTGGAAAAAGGAGTTGTATCACCCGAAACCGTGGCAAGGGTTCTCGCCGCGGCGGCTTCCGCAAGCGGAGATCACGATTCGCCCAGTGGGGATTTCGGCAGTTCTGCCGGCTTTCTCCTGGATTCACTTGTGTCGGCCGACTACGACCGGACACGAGTGGCCCGGCTCGAATGGCAATTGATGCCGGCGCTCCGCCACCACCAGAGGCCTCCGAACGAGCTGCATTGCCTGCTCGCCGAAGACCCCGACTTCTTTGTGGAGGTCGTGTCGCTGGTCTATCGAGCCGAGACCGAGGAGCTGGAGGTAGTGACCCCGGAGGACGAGCTACGAGCCGAGTGCGGCCACACGGTACTCACTGAATGGAGGACGATACCCGGAGGCCGGGACCGGGGTGGGGTTGACCGCGCGTGCCTTCGGCGGTGGCTGGAGGAGGCGTTGGTGGCGCTGGCCCGGACCGGCCGCGTCACCGTAGGCCATCAGGTGGTCGGCCAGATGCTGAGCGCGAGCCCGCACGACCCTGATGCAACGTGGCCGTGTGCGGTGATCCGGGAAGTCATTGAGGATGTGGCCAGTACGGAACTGGAGCGGGGATTCCGCATGGGAGTCCATAACGCCCGTGGGGTAGTGACGAAGGATCCGTCCGCGGGAGGCGCTTCGGAGCGGGCTCTGGCCGAAGAGTATGACGGTTTCGCCGTGGCCGTCCGCGCGGGCTACCCCCGGACGGCGAGGATGCTGCGCCAGATAGCGGACTCGTATCGTCACGAGGCCGCGATGGAGGACTTTCAGTCGGAGATGGTGGAGGAGCTGTGAGTGAGACCCCCGTAGCAGGCTGTTCCAATCCCTCCGAAACAAGCATCTTGCGGCCCGATTCCCGAGCAGGCGGACTCCTCCCACCACCAGACGGACAAGGACGGCCAGAATGGGTTACATCAGCGGCGGGATTGCGATTCCTGCCGACCGGGACGCCGATGGCTGGTCATCCTGCTTCTTTTCCATCAAGCGGTTGGCCGATGGGCGGCTCGAGGTCGAGATCGATCGCCGCCTCGCATTCCACATGCCGAACGCGAGCAACCCCGTGGAGGCGATCCGGCGGGCGGCCCAGCAGTTTGCCGATCAGGCGCGTGTTTCCAAGTGGGACGCGTTAGTGAAACTGCGCGACGACCACGGCGACGCCTGCGGCATCGACTACTCGGCCCTGCATGTGCTGGCCGAGAACGTGGACGATCTGCTCCGCTGAAACTCAGCGCCAGACGTCGGCACACGCGTTCAGCCTGACTCGCTGCCGCCCTGTCTCGCCATCTACCATCAGATTCGTTGGCAACAATAATGTTGGGAAACTCACGGCCCGGATCCGTCAAGTCGTCCAAAGCCGAGAACACGGGAACCCTAACGTTATGTCAGGGTTGTCACAGCCTCACCGGCTTCCACTTCACCCGGTTCCCCGCACCCTGGCCAGAAAGTCATCCGCCACGTCACAGTCCACCATGGCCGTCGCCACTCGACCCATCTGTTCTCCGTCCGCGGTCCGCGCGAGCAACCGCTCCAGCTCTTCGGCGGTCTCGCTCCCGAACTTGCGGGCAGCCTGGCGGCGCAGGAGCGTCAGTTGGCTCGCTTGTCTGACGGCATCCCAGCCGCGCCGAAACTCGGTCTCCACCGTGGCCATCGTCATCGCCTCCTTCAGTTGGTCCGTGTCAAATCCCTTCGAACGTAACATCGCCTTCACTCCGCGAGCCATGAACCGGTCGAAGTCCTCGTCGCCGCACCCTTCGACGACCCGGCGCAGCGTCGGCACTTGCTCCATCATGTCGGTCTCGGCGGCCACACCTGCCAGCCCCAGTATGATCTGCGGCAGGTCCAAGGGTCCCGGTGGCGGCGCGTCCGGCGGCAGCGGCTCGACCACCCGATAGGTATCCGGCGCAGAGTCCCGAAACAGGTCGCGCAAGCGGGTCGGGGCATTCCATTGCCTGTCCCCGTGGTGAAGCACTAGGGACTCCACGGCGAGTTGCCGCTCGCCTCGTCCCAGTTCCTTGTCGTGTTCGATCAGCGCCTGGACCGCGAGAACGTTGTAGCTGGTGGTGCGCAGCACCATGTGCCGCTCGGGCCTGCCCTGAATCTCCAGCAGCAGGATCATGTCCGTGGTCCCGTCGATCGTGCGTGCGCGCCACATCATGTCGGGATAGCGTCGACGAAGACGTTCGTCAATCAATTCGGTAGGCCACCGTTCGAGCGTCGAGTACTCGATCTCCTCATCCCATTCCGGCACGTGTCGGCGGATGAGAAGCTCGATCAGCCGCGGGTGCGAGAATAGTTTCTTGAAGGCGGCGTCGTCCAACCGTTTGGACCGGGTTGAGTTGGAATGAATTGGCCGTGAAGAGGCCCTGCGCCTCCAACCTCGCGCGGAATCCGGGGCGCATACATGGGCGAATGGGCCTATCTTCAGCCTATTGCCCCTACCAGATTCATCCTCGCACCACACACCGGCACCTTCCCGCGTCGATTCTCGCCCTCCCACCCCATGGCCCTGAACCCCGTCGCCTACATCGAGAAGATCGCGAAGAGCTTCCTCCGCTACCAGCTCACCGCCTACCCCTTCTCCGACCCCCACCTCCTCGCGCAGATGCGCGGCCTCCTCTCGCTCGACCATACCCGCGCCTCCCCCCTCCTCCGCGGCCCGTACGTCAGCCTTTCCCGCCCCTTCCGGGCCGGTGCCCCCGTTGAGCAGCTGGTCGGCGAAGGTCTCATCCACCCCCACCTCGCCGAGCGGATTCCGTCGAAGATCACCCACTTCTACAGCCACCAGGAGTGCGCGATTCGGGCGATCGCCGCTGGCCGCACGACTCTGATTTCCACCGGGACGGGTTCCGGGAAGACCGAGTGCTTCCTTTACCCGGTAGTCAGCCGGTGCCTCACCCTCAAGGACGAGACCGGGGCCCCGGGAATCAGCGCCGTAATCGTCTACCCGATGAACGCGCTGGCCGAGGACCAGCTCATGCGCATTCGCGGGCTCCTGGCGGGGACAGGAGTCCCGTTCGGCATCTACGTCGGGAAGACGCCTGAACGGGAGGCCGATGTGTCGGGCGCCCGCCTGTCCCCGGGGTCATCGCATGCGGACTACGTGGCCCGCGTCCGGAAGGCCCGGCAGGACGGAACCGGCGAAACCGTCTACCCGGCCGAAGAGGTCTGCTCCCGCCAGGCCATGCGGACGCCCGGCAGGCAGCCCCGGATCCTCCTCACCAACGTCAAGCAGCTTGAACTGCTCCTCACCCGCCAACAGGACATCGAACTGTTCGCCGGAGCGCGCCTCGACTACCTGGTATTCGACGAGGCTCACACCTTCACGGGCGCCATGGGGGCCGAGACAGCCTGCCTGGTCCGACGCCTGAGATCGTTCTGCAACGTCGATCCCGGCCACTCCCGCTGCGTTGCCACCTCCGCGACGATCGTCGACGCCAAGCAACCGGACGCGGCACGCAACTTCGCGGCGCGGTTCTTCGGCGTTTCGGCCACCGACGTCGTAACGGTCGGCGAGGACTACGAGGCCGAGACCTGGGCGGACCCCCGCGCGATCCCGCCGACACCGCAGGGCGACCCCTCCAAGATCCTCGACGAGTGCGTCCGGGCGGTGGAAGACGAAGACGCCTCGGGCGCCGCTGTCAACCGGGCGTATCGCCAGCTGTCCGGCCGCGCTCTGGATGTCCCCGACGGAACCGATTGGCCCAAAGCCCTGCACGCTGCGTTGTCCCACAACGAACTGGTCTTCCGTTTGAACGAGGAGCTCGTGGAGCCGCGGCCGCTCGAGGAGTTGCCCGATGCGCTCGAGAAGCCTGTCGGGAGACCGGTCACCGAAGCGGAGGTTTTGGCCTGGTTGACGCTGGGGGCGGCCGCGCGTGACGACGAACGCCCGTTATTGCGTCCCGTAATCCACGGATTCGTGCGTGGCATCGGCGGGGCGGTGGTGTCGTTTCCGGAGGACGAGGCAAGCGCCCAGCTGCGCCTGACCGCAAGGGACTCCCGCTCCGGTGAATCCGACGGCCTCTACGCTCACTTTCCCGTCACGACCTGCACCGTCTGCGGCCAGCACTACTACGTCGCCTTTCTCAAGGACTTCTCGTTCACCGGCAAGCATCCTGGTGGCGGAGAAGCCGGCAGACACGGCCGATACTGGGAATCCCTCGACGAGACGAACGGCGGCAACCGGCTCGTGTTGGTCGACCGCCTGATCGGCGAGACGGGTTCAGACGATGATTCAGCGATGTCCTCGCGCACCGTGCCTCTCCACTTCTGCCGCCGGTGCGCGGCCGCCCACCCGGAACGGATGGACCGGTGTCGCTCCTGCGGCCATGGCGGAGACACGGTGGAACTCCAAGTGGTCCGGCAGAGGCCGAAAAACCCCGGCATCCTGACCAGCTGCCTGTCGTGCGGGTCCAACGGGCGGCGCGTGTTCGGACGCTACCGCGAGCCGGCCCGGCCGGTGCGCGCAGTGACGGTGGCGGATGTCCACGTCCTGACCCAGGACATGGTGCACCACGCGGTGCGGCCGCGACTGCTCGTCTTCTGCGACAATCGCCAAGACGCGGCCTTCCAGGCGGGGTGGATGAAGGATCACGCCCGCCGCTTCCGTCTCCGGGCGCTGATGGCGGAGGGGATCCGCGCGAGCCCGGGCAGTTCGGTGGGCGATCTGACAGGCTACCTTGATGACCGCATGGAGGCGGACGAAGCGCTGTCGCGAGTGCTCCTACCGGAAGTCTGGCAGGTGTCGCGCCGCGAGGGGTCGGGTGGTCGCCACATGCGGGAGCGCCGGAAGTACCTCCGCATCCAGGTCCTGCGCGAAGTCACCCTGTCCACCCGCCAGGCGCTCGGCTTGGAGCCGTGGGGCCGGATGCGAGTGAGGTATGACGGGCTCTCGCCCTCGCTCCCCTGGATTCAGGAACACGCTTTCCAGCTGGGAATCCCCGCCGACCGTCTTCGGGACGGCGTGGCCGCCGTTCTCGACCATTTCCGCCGCCGGGGAGCACTGCTGGATCCTGAATTCAAGATCTTCACGAGGTATTGGGCCGAGGGCTCACCGGAAGTCCAGCAGGGCTTCATTCCCGGCTTCATCAAGCCGTTGGGATTGAAGCTCCGACGCGGGCCCACGGAGGACGCGAAGTGGGTGATGCAATGGCTGAGCAGCGCGGGCGACACCACGATGCGCCAGATTGCCGGAAAGTGGGGCGTGTCCAAGGATTCGGCCGGCCCCTTCCTGGAGGGCCTCTTCGCGTTTCTGGTCGAGCGGAACCTCCTCAGGCCGGTACGGCTGCTGGGAGCCAGGGGAGGGGCGCTCCCCAATCTCGACGGCGTCTACCAGGTCAACGGGGACGCCCTCAGGCTGCACCCGAACAGGGGCGTCGCGCGCTGCAGGAACTGCCGTCGCACGATCACCCGGGGAGTTCCCCACAACCTTTGTCCCGCGTGGCGTTGCGACGGAGAGCTCAAATGGATCCGCGAGAACCTTGACGACTACAACCTACAACTCCTGGACGAAGCCTACGCGATGCTCCGTCCCGAAGAACACACCGCCATGGTTCCCCACGAACGCCGCGAACAACTCGAGAACTGGTTCAAGGGGGACTCGAACCGGGTCAACAGCCTGGTCTGCACACCCACACTTGAACTCGGCATCGATATCGGCCGCCTCGATTCCGTCCTGATGCGGAACGTGCCGCCGCTCCCCGCCAACTACTGGCAGCGGGCCGGCCGCGCCGGACGCCGACACCGCATGGCGGTCAACATGACCTACTGCCGCCCGGTTTCGCACGACCGCGCCTATTTCGCGGAGCCCCCGAAGCTCCTCGGTGGCCGCATCGATCCGCCGGCCTTCAACCTCCGCAACGAAGTCATGGTGGCGAAGCACGTCCACGCGACAGTGATCGCCTCTCTTCACCGGTACGGCGGCGATCCCGCGAGATCGGAGACCGAGCGGCAACAGATACGCGAGGTGCTGGGGACCTGCATTCCACGCAGGGTCAAGCCCTACCTGTTCGACGGGGAGGTCGTCCGGGTGGAGCCCTTCGATTTCAGGCCGCTGCGGGAGCTTGTCCGCCACAATGCGCCGGATTTGGCCGACAAAGTGCGATCGGTTTTCAGTCAGGGTTGGCCGGAGACCGATGCGGACGTCGTGACGCCCGAGGCGCTTCGCCGGCATGTGGATCGTTTCGTGGACGAGTTGGAAGCGGTCGTGGCGCGATTGCGGCGGCGGCTCCGCTGGGCCATGGCGCAGATCAAGCGTCTGAACGCCGTGCGGGAGAAGCACGGAACGTTGAGTCGCGAGGATGAAGCGCTTTTCAAGCGGTGCAACGGCCTTGTCGGCAGACTGAAGGGCCGGGAGCCCAGGCGCAGCCACGCAGAGGGACACGATTCCTCGATCACCTTCAGCGTGCTGGCGGCCGAAGGATTCCTGCCCGGCTACGGCTTGGAAAGCGGCTATGTGGTGGCATGGGCGGAGATCCCGTTCTGGCTCGACGGCGCCATGGACTTCGCACTTCCGAGAGCCCCGGCCACCGCGCTCCGCGAATACGTCCCGGGCAACCTCATCTATGCCAACGGACACCGCTTCGCCGCCCGCCGCTTCCACCGGGACTTCAGCGACGAACACGTCGAAATGCCCCGGTACGAGGTGTCCGCCGAGTACCAGGCCGTCAAGGAGACGACCGCAGGTGTTTCGTCAACGCTCGGCGGGCAGGTCCTGCCCGCGATGGCCGTGTGCGACGTCGATCTTGTCCATTACTCCCACATCTCCGACGACGAGGAACTGCGCTTCCAGCTGGGCGTTGCGGTGTACGGTTTGGAGCTTGGTCAACACAGCGGCGGTTGGGCCTACCGATGGGGTGACCGGTCTCTGCTTCTGCGGCGCGGCGTGCGAATGCGTCTGGTCAATGTCGGCGTCTCGGAGGTCATCAAGGGCCGAAACGACTTCGGGTATCTGGTGTGCGCCATCTGCGGGCAGAGCGTGTCGCCACTGTCCTCGGAGGCTCAGCGCGAGAGCTTTCGGAAGTCGCACGAAGAGCGTTGCGGGCGCAAACCGGGCCGGGTCGGGTTTTACGCCGACATTGCGGCTGACGTGCTCTCGCTTCCCGAGTGCGCGAACCCGACCCAGGCCTACAGCGTGCTCGAGGCCCTCCGGATCGGTGCCACGCGGATCTTGGACATGCACATGGAGGACCTGCAGATCCTCGTCATCGGCGAGATCGGAAACGATGTGGTCCAGGGACTCCTGTGGGATCCGATGCCTGGAGGCTCAGGTCTGCTGGACCGCCTGCGCGAGCGCTTTAGCGAGGTCGTCGAGGTCGCCCGCGAGGTGGTGGAAGGCTGCGAAGGCGCTTGTGATTCGTCTTGCATCGACTGCCTCCAGACCTTCCGCAATTCGTATTATCACAACCGGCTCGATCGACGGGTCGCGCTGGATGCGCTGAAGGAGTGGCGCCAGGGGCTCGTCTTCCAGCACGACATCCCTCCGAAACAGTCGGCATCCTCCCCTTCCGGGGACGCGGTTCCGGTCAACCAAGCCGAAACGAAGCTTCGCCATCTGCTCCTGCGAGCCGGTTTTGGAGAAGGAGTGCGAGGAGAACGGATTCGGCTGAGCGGAGCGCTGGGCTCCACGACACCGGACGTCATCTACCGCGACCCGGACGACGACTTCTATAAAGGGGTATGCATCTATCTAGACGGGATGAGCAGACACATCCACGGGAACCCCGAGACGGCCAGGAAGGATCGGGCCATTCGTGCTTGGCTGCGGGGCAACGACTACGAAGTGATCGAGATACCGGCCAACGAGCTGGACGATGAGGATGCGATGGCGAAGCACTTCCGTCGTTTGGCGATCTACCTGGGGCAGGGGGGGAAGGGACGCGAGTTGGCGAAGGATAGGAGTTGGTTCACGAATGCCGGTTCGACAGACGGGCGACGCGAACAGGCACCCGGGCGCCCGAAACTGAGGCTGGTCACGCCGACGGCCGAGAACCGCAACAAGACGTGCGTGCCGCTGGTGCCATTGAAGGCGGCCGCGGGTGAATTCGGTGATCCGCACGAGTCGCTCAACGAACCGGATTGGAAATGGGTGGAGGTGGACACAGGCCGCACTCTTCGCGACGGGATGTTTGTGGCCAAGGTGGTGGGCGAGTCGATGGATCCCCGGATCCCGGACGGCTCGTACTGTCTGTTTACTCGTTCGGTGACCGGGTCGCGCCGGGGTCGCACGCTACTTGTGAAGTTGCGCGACGAGATCGACACCGAGACCGGCGAGCGGTTCACGATCAAGCGATATCGAAGCAAAAAGACCGAGGACGAGAATGGGTGGCGGCATGTGGAAATCACGCTGGAGCCGGTCAACCCCGACTTCGAGCCCATCGTGATTGGCGCTGACGACGAGGGGGAAATCGAGGTGGTGGCGGAGCTGATCGAGGTGCTTGGCCGGCCCGCGACAGCCTTCCTAGGAGAAAAGTGAAATGAAACTCAAATCGACCGGAGCGAAGCCGCGAACCCTATTGGTGCTGCCGTGCCTGCTGGCGCTTCAGGGCTGCTCCGACACACCCGCGCAGCCACCCGACCTGTCCCCCGACAACTGGGCCGACGACTACGACCGCTTCATGGCCGCGCAGCTGGTGGACCGCACCGAGGCCGGCGTGGCCACGGGCGAGAGTGGCGCGGTCACCGTGGCCTACAACGGACTCGCCGCGCGTGCCGGGCTGGAGGCGCTCAAGCAGGGGGGCGGCGCGGTCGACGCGGCCCTCACCGCGGCGCTTACCCAGGTTGCCCTCACTGCGGGAGCCCCGATCAGCTATTTCGGGATCATGTCGCTCGTGTACTACGACGCGGGTACCGACTCGGTGCACACCATGAACGCCGAGTGGAACACCGTGCTCGGCGAGGACGACCCGCTCACGATTCCGGGCGGCATCGACATGTCGTCACCCGACGGGATGTACGGCACCGAGGTGGGTGGGCGCACTGCATTGGTGGGCGGGTTCATGAAGGGTGTGGGCGCGGCGCACGAGCGCTTCGGACGGCTGCCGTGGGCGGAGATCTTCAAGCCGGCGATCCACGTGGCCGAGAACGGGTTCCCCATTGCGGAGAAGATGGCCGGCTACTGGGCGATCCGCGCGCCGGACCTGGCGCGCCTTCCGGAGACGCACGCGACCTTCCTGAAGGATGATGGTTCGCCGTACGTGGAGGGCGACGTTCTCGCGCAGCCGGCGCTGGCGGCGACGCTGCATGCGGTGGCCGAGCTGGGGACCGACTACATGTATCGGGGACCGTGGGCGGAAAAGGCCGCGGCGGCGGTGCAGGCCGACGGGGGACGGATGACCGTCGAGGATCTGGCCGCGTACGAGGTGTTGTGGCAGGAGCCGCTTGTGGCTGAGTTGGGTGGAGGCTACACCGTCTACACCAACCCGCCACCCAACGCGGGAGGTGTCGCCCTCGTCGAGGCTCAGCGATTGGCCGCCGCATCGGGACTCGTGGACGATGGCCACTGGACGGAGTCCGCCCACGCGCTGCGCAAGGCGCTCGACGTCACCCGCAACTTCATGCTGGACTTCCTGCCCCCGGAGACCCTGACCGCCCTGTTCGGGGCCGACTTCACGCCCGAACAGCGGGTCACACCCGAGCACGCCGAGGCCCTCTGGGCGATCATGGAGGCGGGCCTGCCATTCGGCGCGTGGGCCCCCGCCACCCCCGGCCACTCCGACGACGTCGTCGCCATCGACGCGGACGGCAACATCGCGGCGATCACGCACAGCATCAACGCGGTGCTCTGGGGCAAGACCGCCATCGTTGTGGATGGAATCACCATTGGCGACCCGGCGTCCTTCCAGCAGCAGCAGATCGCGCGGCTCGAGCCCGGCGCGCGGCTTCCCGCCCCCACCGAGACGGGCATCCTCTTCTACGACGGCCGGCCGCTCCTCGGATTCGCCTCCATGGGGTCGGGTCTCCACCACCGCACCTTCCAGGCGCTGCTCGGCGTGATGCACTTCGGCCAGACCGTCGACGAGGCGATCAACACCCCCGACTTCTTCTACCCCAACACCGATCCCGCGACCTTCCAGCTCACCTTCCGGGTTCCGGCCGGCGGTTTCCCGCGCGAAGTGCTGGACGGGACCGGGTACGCCTACGAGGAACTGGATCCGTGGGAAGCGCGCCTCGCGGGCGAGGGATTGTGGGTGGCGGCCAGCCGGGATCCTGAGACGGGGGAATTGAGGGCGGCCTCGCACAACCGGAACAACAGCGCGGCGGTGGCGTGGTAGGGGTCAACCCTCCTCGCCCACCAGGACCACCCCGTTCTCCACCCTGAGTACACGGGCGTCCATCGCGTTCTCGAAGTCGAACGGCCAGTTGCCCGTGGCGCCATTGCGCAGCACGACACGCCGTATCCCGTGCAGGGTCAGCGGTACGCCCGCGGCCAGCTGGGCCGGCCCGGAGACTTCGTACAGCCACGCGCCTCCGGTCCCCTCGGTGGACACCACGTACGTTTCGTCCTCGATCACCAGCGCGACCCCCTCGTCCAGCCCCACGCCCACCACCGGGCCCGCCCCGCGCGCATCCAGGAATCGCGCCAGAAACACGAGAAGCCTTCCCTCGCGCCCGCGCTCCATGAAGTGGCTGTCCACCAGCGTTGCCGCGAGTTCCGGCTGGGCGAAGGCCGGCCTGGTGATGCTCACTTCGCGCCGCAACGGGTCGGCCAGGGCTTCGGGTGAAGTGACGGTGCCGAATTCAGCGTCGAAGGCCGCTTCGCCAAGCGAGACCGCGCCCGCGCTGGTACCGCCGAACGCAGCCCCCCGCGCGGTCGCGGCGGCAAGGGCCGTGTGGAGCGTGTCGGGCCAGCGGCCCAGGTAGTGCCACTGGTTGCCTCCGGCGAGCCACAGCGCCTCGGCGCGATCGACCCGGCACAGCACCGCCGGATCCCTGGCCGCCTCGGGCTGGGTGGTGCGCACGGTGACGACGGTAGCGGGGACGGGGTCGGGTTGGAGCGTGACCGAGAAGTACTGTGGATAGCTGGTGAGCGAGCCGGTCGCGCGGAGGATGACAATGTCGCCGCCGCGCGCCGCCTCCACGAACTGCCGGGCCGCCGGGTCGTCTTCGCCGCCGCCTCCCATCAGCACCAGGCGCCGGATCGGCGAACGCTCGGTGTCGGCGCCGGTCCCCTCGATTCCGCCGATGTCGATCCCGTCACCGGGTTCGGGGCATTGATCGACGGGTTCGGGTTCGAGCGGTCTGGGCATGCCGCCACCGCACGCGATCGCAAGAGCAATGAAACCCGGTAGGCAGCGGCCAGAGAGTATACTGGACATTACAAAATGTAACGTTGTCTGGGGATTATGTACATGGGTTGACAAGACGGTGTTTCCTTTTAGCTTCAACGCAT
>JAPPGM010000134.1 GCA_028874995.1 Gemmatimonadota bacterium
CCCCCCCCCCCCCCCCCCCCCCCCCCCCCCCCCCCCCCCCCCCCCCCCCCGGTGTGGAGTTCGGAAGCAATGATCCGCAATCATACCGGTTCGGATACGAGACAGGCCAGCAGTCAGTGGACAAGCCCGCGTGAGTAGTGGACTCCGGCCTCGAATCGGGTGGGCCGGCTGGAAGCCGTTATCCGCCTATCAGCCGGCTGATGGTCATTCCGTCACCTCGTTCGATGGTAGGTTCACCTCCCCGACCGCTCCAGCGCCCACACCTGGATGTACTCCACCCCGAGTTCGTCGGTGGCGAGACCGAGGATGTGGTCCTCGCCGATCTCGTAGACGTCCAGCCCGGCGGGCGTGTCCACGAACCCCAGGACGCGACCCTCGGGATCGAAGACCGTCCAGACCGGATTGGCGCCCCCCTCCCCAGGGATTTCGTATTCCCGAACCCAGAGGTGATCGACCAGGTCGGCCATCGCCTCGGCGAAGGCGGGGAAGGTTTCGGGAAAGGGCACTTCCTGGAAGTCCTCACGAAGCTCCTGCCGCCGCTCTGCCCGTTCCTCCTCGGGTCTTCGCGCGACCCGGTCTTCGATTTCGGCGTCGATGTGGGCCTCTGTGGAGGCGACCAGGTCGTGGTCGCGGCGGACGATGCGCTTCAGCGTTCCGTCGAGGCCGAAGACCCTGATTTCATAGGTGTCGTTGGGGGCAATGGCCACGAGGTCGCCCCAGGCGAAGGTGGAAATGCGGTGCGCATGCGGAATCTCGACGCTCCAGCCGGAAGACCCGCTCCAGGAACTGAACCACTCCGTTCCGCGAAAGGACCCCAGGAAGGACACCATATCCCCCTCGGCGTCCTTGACCCGGAAGGTCTCCTCGGGACGGCTCAGGCCGCCCGAGAGGCCGCCGCGGGGCACCCAGTCGGAGCTGAGGATGGCGCCGCCCGGCAGGACGGTCTCCACCCCAAAGAATGAATCGTCCCGCGCCAGCGTGAACGTGCGCCCGACGTTGCCCTCGGAGTCGAGGACCGACAGGTGATTGGCGTGCGTATACAGTGCAAGCAGCGAATCCCCGCGCCAGCGGTGCACCTGGACGAGCGGGAAAAACTCGCCGGGTCCTTCTCCACGGCGTCCCTATGTGGCCACATGGATTCCCGACGCATCGAAGACACGCAGTTCGTGCGAGCCCGTGTTCGCCACGACGATACGGCCATCGGACAGGGTGAACGCGTCGCTGGCCCTGTGGAGCAGGTATGGCCCCTCTCCCTCCCGGGCGCCGATCGAGACCTCCGGTTCCGGTCCGACCCGCCAACCGAGTCTGGATGCGGAGGGCGGTCGGGGGTTCTCGATGATTCGCACGTCGGCGCTGTCGCGCACGATGGGATCCAACGCGGGGGAGTCGCCGCCGGGGGATGGCGGGTCGGCGCAGGCGTTGGCGGTGGTGGCGAGAATGGCGCCGGCCAGGTAGAGCGGGCGCTTCAACCGGGTGCCGGGCCCCTCATTTCCCGATCCGGTAGAGATGAACGTATTGCACATCGAGATCGTCACTGAACTGCGCGAGGATGAAGTCGCTCCCGATCTGCAGCACCGAGAGCGTCGCGGACACTTCGACGATTCCAAGGTACCGGCCGTCCTTCGCGAAGACAAAGAAGTCGGCCATGTCGTCGCCCGCGCCGTACCGCCGCTGACCCGCCCAGATGTTCCCTTCCGGGTCCACATGGAGCCGCTCGAATGTGGGGAGGTGGGGGGGATAGGGGGCGGAGAGTGCACGTTCGATCACCTCGTCGGGGGAGCCGCCCTCGACCCGGTCGCCGTATCCCCGGATCCGGGTGCGAATCTCGTTCTCGTTGGCGGCTCTGACGTCGTCGGTGACGGGACGGGGCTCGCGCGCAAGGCGGATGATTCCGAGCAGCTGCCCGCTCGCGTCGTAGGCACCGATCGAGTACGAGTCGCCCTCCGTCACGGAGAACCCTTCGGGCCCCATGGCGATTTGCGGCGACGGCTGGAAGTGAAATCCCGACGGCAGTCCACCCGGTCCCTCGCCCGGCAGGTATCGTCCTCCCCTGAAGGCGGCCACGGAATCGGCCACGCCGCCGGTATCGGGGACAATCGCCACCAGCACGGTACTCCTCTTCATCCCGCTTCCCGTGTTGGGGATCATTTCGGGGGTGGACAGGAGGACGGCGCCGGTCGCGAGGGGGGCCCGGAACTCGCAACAGCTGAACGCGGCTTGGATGGAACCCCGTTCAACGATGTCGCGCAGGTCGTACCATTGAGCCAGCTGCATCCGCGTGACCGCCCTTCTCCCGAAGCGTCCCGCGTGGTCGAAGATGTGGAACCGGCGGGCGAGAGAGCCGCTCACGAGAACCGAGTCTCCACGGTACGGGAAGAGGCCCACGGCGGCGGTAAACTCTCCGGGTCCCTCACCCGTTCTTCCCCAGTCCTCGATGTGCGTGCCCTCGGGTGAGTACACTCTTATCACACCGGCCAGCCGGTCGAGAACCGTGATCCGGCCGTCCCCGAGCACGATACCGCCGCCGATCCATCCGAAGAAGTAGCGGCCGTCTCCATCCCTCCGGCCGATGACCACGTCGGGCGCGTCGGAGATCCTCCAGCGGTCGCCGTCCCACGCCGGTGCCGAGCTCTCGATGATCCGGGTCCCCGCGCTGTCACGTATGATGGGCTCCGGTGTGGGCGAGTCATCTTCCGGTGACTGTGACTGTCTGTCGCCCTCGGTAGCGCACGCACCGGTGGCGAGGAGAAGGGCGCAAATGTAGAACCCGGGCTTCCTCATCTCCGTTTGTCCGCCACTAATGCCCCAAAGTGGCGGACAAACGGAACCTCTGACCCTCCACCTCCATGGCGTCGGGTTCACTTTGCAACGAACGGCATCTCCATCTCGATCCAGATCCCCACGGGTATGCCCTCGTTGGAGGCGGGGAGGAATTGCGCGGACTTCGCCGCCTGCACGGCCACCCAATCCAGCGATGGATGGCCGGCGCTGGTCTTCACGATCGTCTCGGAGACGGTCCCGTCGGTGTTCACAAACAGGTAGAGGACCGTAGTGCCGCCGATTCCGTCGTCTCGCAGTGCCGGCGGATACTCGTCTTCAAGAGTCTTCTTCACTTGCCAGCGGTTGGCCAACTCGGGCCGGGTGGTGTGGTCGACGTATTGCGGCGTTTCCATGACGCTCGCGTCCGAGGGTACGGGGGGTACTTCATAGGCGGCGGCGTACGGTGAGGGCGCGGTGGGCAGGGCAACGACGGGCAGGGGGGCGTCGGGTTCGTTTTCCCATACCTCGAACGCCAACACTTCGTCCGGTTCGACTGCGTCTGCCGAGATTCCGTATCCGAACGACATCCCCGGCGACGGGCCGGAAAACTCGTAGGAAAAACCGACGTTCCAGTCCTGGTCGGGAATAATGGATTTCCAGAGCTCGGAGTTGACGTAGGAATTCCAGATTAGGGAGCTCGTGACTCCCGAACTCATGATGTACGAGTAGTAGTTGAATCCCATGGTCGGGGAATAGAAGGCCGGCGCAGGCTCCTCCGGCTGGGCGGCTTCCTCGGTGAGCCCGGGCGTCCACATGGCCACACCGGCTACCATGATGGCCGCGAAGGCGAAGAAAGCCGCCTGCGCCATCGAGACCTCCGGGGCCTCCGACAGCAGCTTGCCGATTCGTCTCTCCAGGAACGACCGCCGTGCCGCGAACGCGGTCGGCGCAAATCCGGGACGCAGGCCATCGCGGGCACCGACCCGGACGAGAAGGTCGCCGTACAGCCAGCGGCGGTCCGGGCGTCGCTTGACGACGCGATGGTCGCAGTCGAGTTCGATCGCCAGGCAGAGGCGGCGGTAGTACAGCCACAGGAACGGGTTCCAGGGGATGGCGATGAGGAGCACCGCGATGGCGAACCTCAGAATGCTGTCGCCGGCCCGCCGGTGTTCCTCCTCGTGGGCAAGGATCAGCTTCTGTTTTGCCGTCTCGAGATCGGCGACCCATGTCGGGAGGACGACCCTGGGGCGGCGCAGGCCGACGATCGCGGGTCCGGTATTCCGTGACCACAGGACCGGTTGGCCGAGCAGAGTTCCCCGCACCCAGGAACGATGGCGGCGGTGTAGCCTGAGGGCGCCGATAAGAGCCCACAGCGCGAGGCCGGCGGACAGCACCAGCCAGATGGGCACCAGAATCGCGTCGAGCGTGTGCAAGACGGAATCGTGCGGGATCGTGACCGGTGGGAACGCGGGGGATGATGGGTTCGCGAGGGTGCCAGGGGCGGCTTCGATCGCTTCCCATGCACCGGCGTCATTCGCCACGGGTGCGGCAGCCCCCGAAATCGCCGATCCGCCTGACGGGCCCTCCACCTCCATCCCACCGCTCGTGACCAGACGTACAGCCGTGAGCAGCACGGTTCCCACACCCGTCGCCACCCAAACCCACCTGCGCCTCCCCTCGAAAAGCCTTTCCGCGGCCAATCCCGCGACCAGCAGCAACATCCCCGCGCCGATCGACCAGAGCATCCATGCGGCAATCATCGTTCCTCCTCCTTCTTCAGACGTTCGTCCAGTTGTTTGCGCAGCCTCCTGACAGCGCCGGGCGACAGCGGTTCCTCCGCGACGAGGTGGGTCATGAGCAACTCGCCCGAACCCTTGAAGATCTTGTCCCTGAGTCGGCCGAGAACCACCCGCCCGGCCTCCTCCCGGTCGACCAGCGGGTGGTAGCGGTGTGCACGGCCCTCCTTGCGATGGCCCACCATCCCCTTCGCCTCCAGGACCCTGAGCATCGAGAGGACCGTGTTGTAGGCGAGGTCGTCAGCGAGGCGCTCCCTGACCTCGGGGACCGTCGCGGACTCCAGGTCCCAGAGGACCGACATGATGTCCATCTCGCGTGCCGTCGGTGTGCGAATCATCGCGTCTCCCAGCGGGCCGCGTGCCCGCGTTGCAGGTTTGTCGGCCGGGGCCAGCCGCGTGAATGGCGGCGAGCATGCCGGCTTCGGTGGTCCGCGGTTGCCGCACCTGGAATGCGTTGGTGAGGTGCCCCGGACCAAGTGCTCCCAAAACTCTAGTTGAAGGTAAGGGGTGATCGGAAGAATGTCAACTAGTTTTTTGGGAGACGATGCGGGGACTGGCTCTTCTTACCGTTCTTGGCGGGCTGCGAGCACCTCATCAAGTGGAAAATGTAAATTGTAGATTACTAAATGGAAACTGTGATTTACATTCTCGTAGAATACCGATAAACTCCCGAGTTCACCGCCCCGATCGCTCCAGCGTCCACATCTGTACGAATTCCACTCCCAGATCGTCTCTGGCGAGGCCTAGGATGTAGTCCTCGCCGATCTCGAAGATGCTCAGCCCGGCGGGAGTTTCCATGAATCCCAGGACCCGCCCATCGGGGCCGAAGACCGTCCATACCGGCCTGGCGTCCCCTTCGCCGGGGAGGTTGTACTCCCGAATCCAGAGATGGTCCGCCAGGTCGCTCATTGCCGCGGCGTAGGCGGGATGGGTCTCGGGGACGTGCCGGTGCCGAAGGGATTCACGCAGCTCCGCCCGTCGCTCCGCGCGCTCTTCCTGCGGGCTTGCGGCGACCTGGTCCTCGATGTATGCGTCCAGATGGGCAGGCGTCGGGGCGGCCGGTTCGTGATCGCGGCGCACGATTCTTTTCAGCGTCCCGTCGAGATCGAAGGCCCTGATTTCATAGCCGTCGTTCTGCGCCACGGCCACGAAGTCGCCCCAGGCGAAGGCCGACACCCGGTGGCGAAAAGGAATCCCGCCGCCGCGGCCACCCCATGTGACCACATGGTTTCCCGACGCGTCGAACACTCGCAGCTCATCCGAGCCGCCGTTCACCACCACAATCCGGCCATCGGGCAGGACGAGCGCGTCCCGGACCCGGTCGAGCAGATAGGGCTCCGATCCTTCCAGTTCGCCGATCGTGACCGTCGCCACCGTGCCGAGGTCCCAGCCAAGTCTGGAAGCGGTTGGTGGCCGAGGGTTCTCGATGATTCGCACCTGTCCGCTGTCCCGGACCACGGCTTCCAGCACGGGCGAGTTGCTTCCGGGGGACCGTCCGCCGCCCTGATCGCAAGCCACGGTCACGAGAAGAAGGCCGGTCAGGTGGAAGGGCGGTTTCATCTGTGTCCACGACGAAAGCAATGGGAATCCGAAGCACCAACATAGCGGTCGGATACGACCCGTCACCGTGAGTCCTCTGCCCCACCCTCAAGCGAAACCCGGTAGACGACGACCTCGTGATAGTCCGTCCTTCGCGCGGCCACGACCAGGTTTCCGCGAGCCACCTTGGGCGTGACGGATGCGGCGAGCTCGAGTTCGGCCACCAGTTCGCAGCTCTCGTTCACCACGTGCAGCAATGTCCAGTCGTCCCCGGGATCCAGAAACGCGTTGAGGAAGATGCCGTTTCCAAGCGGGAGAATGGACACCGAGTGTCGGTACGCGCCCCACCGAATGCCGACGCCGTCCTCGTACACGTCCACGACCTCCGCCGGATCCGTCGTGAAGTCACGCGGCCCGTGGCAGACGCGGATCGGGTCAAGCCGCTCGTCAAGGAAGCTCAGCATGTACGGGCTCTTCATCGTATGGACGTAGTCCGAGCCGTCCTGCGTTAGGCGTCCACCGAGCAGCGAAGCCTCGAATCCGTACAGGTTCGGTGCATCGATCGGCACGCCCGCTCTCCGCAGGATCGTACCATCGGGACCGAGGACCTTCACCGGGTAGGAGTCTCCGGGGCTGAATGCCGCCACGACCAGCGTCCCGTCCGGCCGGGGAATCATGGAGTTGACCTGCCACGCCGGAGATATGCGAACGTCCCGCACCCATTCGTACTCGGGCGAGAAAACGGAGATCAGTCCCCGCTCGGTGTCACCGACGAAGATGGAGTCCCCAGGCCCGACGGCGATGCCCGATGGGGAGGCGAACTCGCCGGGACCCTCCCCTCTTCTTCCCACGGTCGCCAGGTACGCGCCGGAAGGGTCGAAGGCCTTGAAGTGGGCGCCCTGCCTGTCGGCTACGAGGACGCGGCCCCGGCTGTCGAGGGCAATGTCCGCGACCCGGCCGAAGGCGTCGTATTCTCCGGACAGTGAACCGATGGACAGGAGTTCTTCGAGCTGAAGGTGGGCCTGGGGCTCGGCGGGGCGGATGGCGCGGGTCTCCTGGGCGAGGGTGGTGGGCGCCGGCGACAGAGTTGCCACGACAACAATGAGAACGGGCATCTCCAGTGCTCCTTGGGTGCGGTATCGTGCCGGGGGCCGTGTCGCCATGTGGTGGGTCGAGAGATCTTTCGGTGATTTCCTAGGTTATTGGTTTTTAATGTAGGAAGAGGGCCTGCGGGATATCAACTAATTTCTTAGGATTGTTGACGCTGCCGTCGGTACCATCCATGGGTCCAGCAGCCGCGCCTCAAGTCGCCGCAGGGAGAAACCGATGAGATTCCCCGTCGCTTTATCGCTCGTGCTGTCCTTCCCGCACCCCACGGTGGTTCCTATGCTGTGTGACCCTGAGGGTGTACTACGCGGTCCCGAGAGGTGAGCCGGCCGGGTTGCTTCGGCGTGTCCTGCTGCCCGAGTCGTTGTGGCTCACCGACGCGAAGGAAACTCACGTCTGGGGTGCCCAGTGGGACCCGGTCGGGAGGCCTCATGTCATCGGGCGACGGTTGGTGCCACCGGCGGGGTAGGCTGGACAACGGACGGCCGCTACGGTCCCGACCCCTGCAGTCCGTCGGAGCGCCCCTCCGAGCATTTCCGCGCCCGTTTGACAGGCCTATCTTCCAACAACGTCCCTCACGCCGAATCGCCCCCATATGACCCTCCAAGACGCGGTTGACTCGCTTTACCGGATTGCGGTGACGGAGGGAAAGGCGACTTCCACCAAGCGGTTGGACGGATTGGCCCGGTTCTGTGTCGCCGAGCTGGCCAGCCGCGGGCTTCACGACGCCGTCACCGAGGCGAAGCTGCCGGGCGGAGGGCGGGAGAAGTCCTGGGATTTGGCTTGGAGCATGGACGACAAGCCTCGCCTGGCGATTTCCCTGAAGTCCCTTCTGAAGAACCTCGGCGGCGTCCCTGTTCCTGGAGGTCGATTTCTCCGAAGGTCCCCGTCTCGTGTCCGGCGGTGGGGACGTTGCCCCGTTCTTCGATCGCGTCGTTGCTGCGGTACGGAACCGGAATCCAGTCCTGGAGCGTGCCCCGTGACGCCGCCAACGGTAGCAATTGGAGATCGAAGGCTTGTGGAGGTGGTCGAGCGACACCTTCCCGACCTCCAGCTGTCGGACGAAGCCCTGAAGACCGCCCTGCCCGGCATCGCGCGGAGTTCCGCGGATTCGGCGCGGGTGGCGGCTGCCGTGCAGGAGGTGCCGTCGGATCACCGCATTGTCCAGGGAGACGCCCGCGATCTTTCCGGGCTCTCCGACCGGTCCGTCCACCTCGTCGTCACGTCCCCTCCCTACTGGACCTTGAAGGAATACAATGAAGGGGACGACCAGCTGGGGGCGGTCGCGGACTATGAGCGGTTCGTCGCCGAACTCGCCAAGGTGTGGAGCGAGTGCCACCGCGTCCTGGTTCCCGGAGGCCGGCTGGTCATCGTCGTAGGGGATGTCTGCCTGTCGAGGCGCCGACACGGCCGTCACCTGGTGGTTCCCCTGCACGCCAGCATCCAGGAGTCATGTCGGCAACTCGGGTTCGACAACCTCGCCCCGATCATCTGGCACAAGATCGCCAACGCCAGGTTCGAGATCGGCGGCGCAGGCGGATTCCTGGGAAAGCCCTATGAGCCCAATGCGGTGATCAAGAACGACATCGAGTTCATCCTCATGCAGCGGAAGGGGCGTCCACCCGGCATCATCCGGCACCCTATCCGCTCGAGCTGGCCGTGCGGTTGATCCGAATGTTCTCGTTCGTGGGTGATACCGTGCTCGATCCGTTCCTGGGCACGGGTACTACGTCGGTGGCGGCAGCGCAGACAGGCAGGAACAGCGTCGGCGTGGAGGTGGACGGGGAGTATGTGGAGCAGGCGCGGCGCCGGTTCCGGCGTGAGACGGGGGGGTTGTTTGGACGGGAGAGGTTGGAGGTGGGGGGTTGGGGATAGCCGATGTTCACCCCCGCAGGATCTCGCGGGCGGCGAGTCGCCCCGGACCGCCCGTTACCGCGCCTCCCGGGTGAGTGCCGGACCCACACAGGAACAGACGCTCCACAGGTGTCCGGTATCTGGCCCAACCCGCGACCGGCCGCATGAAGAGGAACTGGTCGAGGCCCATCTGGCCGTGGTATTCGTCGCCGTGGGTGAGCCCGAGTTCGGTCTCGAGGTCGAGTGGGGTGAATAGGCGGTGGTCGAGGATGCGGTCGCGTGTGCCGGGGAGGAACTCGTCGAAGACTTCCAGGACGTTGGAGACGAGTGCGTCGCGTGATGCGGGGTCTTTCCAGCTGGCCGCGCGAAGCTGGTAGGCGGCGTAGCGGACCTGGATCGACGCGAAGTGACGGCCGGGAGGCGCGAGGTTGGGGTCGTGCAGGGTGGGGATCACCATGTCCAGGTGAGGGCGCGCCGAGCAGCGGCCGTACTTGGCGTCGTCGCTGGCGCGCTCGAGGTAGTCCATTGTGGGTGCTACCAGCGTGTGGCCGGCAAGGCGCTCGGCGGCGTCCGGGAGAGGCGGGAGCCCGTCGAGGAGCAGGTGCAGGGTGGCGGTGGTGCCACGCATCCGGATGTTGGCGACCTTGCGGTTGAATTCGGGTCCCAGCCGCGGCGCACCCACCAGGTCGAAGAAGGTGCGGCGAGGGTCGAGGTTCGACACGACGCAGCGGGCCCGGATCTCTTCGCCGCGGGCCAGCAATATGCCGGTAGCCACCCGGTCCTCCACCAAAATGCGTTCGACTTCGGTGCCGGTGCGGATTTCGGCGCCGTGAACTTGCGCCGCGGCGGCCAGAGCCTCGGAAAGCTTGCCGAGACCGCCTTTCAGAAAAGCCGATGAGCGGAAGCCGCAGGCTGCGCCGCCCGTGGCGTGGTAGAGCATGCGGAAGGCACCCCCCATCGCGCTCGGGCCCTGGCTGGCACCCAGCAGGGAGGTGGTGCCGAGCATTCCCTTGAGAGCGTCGCTGGTGAACCAATCGTCAAGGAGGTCCCGGGCGGGGAGGGGGAGGACGCGGACAAGCTCCACCACGTTGCGCTTCCCGAGCCGGGCCGCCTGGAACAGTGGGCGCAGGAGACGGATGCGTTCCTTTGCCGTGAGGTCGTGAAGGGGTGGGGCGGGGTGGTTGAGGACGACTCGGAGGGCGCGTGCCATCGAGTGCAGATAGTCGACCCATTCGGCGTATCGGGACGCGTCCTCCCGGCTGTGGCGGGCGACCTCGTGGCGCGTGATGGCAGGATGGCGCCAGAGCGTCAGGGCCTCGCCACGACCGACAAGCGAGGTCGCGAGCGCCGCCGGCTCGACCCACTCGAGGCCGTGCGAGTCGAGCCCCGCCTCGGGCACCACCTCGCGCCGGAACAACCCAGCGTCCTGCGCGGCCAGGCTCACCCGGCATCCCGGGAAGATCTCTTCGCTGGCGGCAGCGCCCCCCACCACCCCCCGCCGCTCCACCACCAGCACTTTCCAACCTTTTCGCGCGAGCAGGGCGGCCGTAACGAGCCCGTTGTGGCCGGCCCCCACGACGACCGCATCGTAAACGTTCACCTGCCGCTCCCTCCCCCCGATCCGCTCCTCCCCCGCCCCCGCCCCAAGTCCCCCAACACCACCCTCGCCGCCAGCTTCCCCGGCGCACCCATGATTCCCCCGCCCGGGTGCGTCCCCGACCCGCATTGATAGTACCCACGCACCGGCGTCCTATACTTCGCGTACCCCGCGACCGGCCGCAGAAAGAACAACTGCGACGGTGTCAGCTCTCCCTGGAAGATGTTCCCCTGCGACAGCCCTGTGGTGCGCTCGATGTCCAGCGGCGTGACCACCTGACGGTGCAGGATGATGTCCTTCAGGTTGGGGACGTACCGCGCCAGCGTGTCGATCACGGTGTCCCCGAACGCCTCCCGCTTCTCGTCCCAGGTCCCCTCGCGCAGTTCATACGGCGCGTACTGCACGAAACACGACATTACGTGCTTGCCGGGCGGCGCCATGGCCGGATCGATCGCCGAGGGGATGACGATGTCGATGTACGGTTCCCGGGAGTAGTCCCCGTACTTGGCGTCGTCGTACGCGCGTTCCAGGTAGTCGATGGACGGGCTGATCGAAACGGCCCCGCGCAGGTGGGGACCGTAGCCGGGCATGCAGGTGAAGTCCGGGGCCGCGTCGAGGGCCAGGTTGACCTTGCCGGAAGAGCCGCGGAAGCGGTAGTTGCGCACGCCTTGCAGCACCTCTTCGGGTAGCTCCTCTTCGTCGACCAGGTCGAGGAAGGTGCGGCGCGGATCGAGGCTCGACGACACCGCCTTCGCGCGCAGTTCGTCCCCGTTGGCGAGCGCCACCCCATTGACACGCCCGTCCTTGACCAACACCCGCGCGACCGGGGCGTCCGTGCGGATCTCCGCTCCCGCCTCCCGCGCGGCGGAAGCGATCGCCTGCGCGACCGCCCCCGTCCCCCCTTTGGCAAACCCCCACGCACGGAAGTGCCCGTCGATCTCGCCCATGTAGTGGTGGAGCAGCACGTAGGCGGTCCCGGGCGAGCGCGGCCCCAGAAAGGTCCCGATGATCCCGCTCGCCGACAGCGTCGCCTTGAGCAC
>JAPPGM010000170.1 GCA_028874995.1 Gemmatimonadota bacterium
GTGAGCGAGCAGGTCTCGCACGAGGAAACGACCGACGAATCCGGTTGCGCCGGTAACCAGGACATTGCGAAAGTCGGCGGGCGAAACCGCGGGAGCCGGGGTTGCATCGGTCAGCGTGGCGCGAACGGATCGGCGCAGAGTGGTGAGATCGCGCTGGCATTCGGGCGGCAGGGTCCCTGCCAGTGGCGGCACCTGGTGCCTTGTTGCAGATGCGGTGGCCATGGCGGAATCAGTCACCCGCGACTGAACCGGCATCCGGCACCGTCGACGAAATCACTCGCCGCGCGGATCCGTCGACGCCGGGAACCGGGGCGGGTTCACCCTTTGGGAAATGGTCCTCGAGTCTGTTCGCAAACGGAGAACTCCGGCGCCGTGTCCGCTGCCCGAATCGTTCGGCCGCGGCGGCCGAACCGTCATCCTCGGCCGCCGTGAAGGCCTCGTCGTCCGAGGCTGCTCCCTCGACGATCGATTGTGCCAGGGATAGAGCCGTCGCGGTGGTCATGAGCTCCAGAGCGCTGACTTGATAGTTGAACTGTGTCTGGATGAAGGCTCCCAGTTCGGCGACCGAAATCGAGGTTAGCCCGAAGCTCGACAACGGTTCGGTCATTTCACCCTCGTCGTGACCGCACAGTTCGGCCACCTTCGCCGAAATCTGGGCGACCACTCCCTCGATGGTGAGATCGCCGGCCAAATCCACCTCGAAGGCCGCCTGATTGTTCACCAGACGTCCGTTGCGCATGTAGTCGGGAGAGTCAATGGACCAGGGCGGATTCGAAAACAGCGCAGTGACCAGGTGGTCCTGGTCCGCCATGGTACGCAACGCGTAGTCGAGGTTGGCGATCGCGAAGTTGGCGCTCACGGTCGTCATCCCGGCAGCCCGCATCATCCGCATTACGTGGAGGCTGCGCGCCGCCATGCCGACCTCGGTAACCGGGCCCAGGTTGTAGGAGAGAGCCGGGAGGCCGCGCCTGCGGCGCCAGGCGGCCAGGCCGTCCAGGAACGCACTCGCACCGCTGTAGTTGATCTGTCCTAGGTTGCCGAAGGTCGAAGCTATGGAGGAGAAGAGGACGAAGTAGTCCAGATCACGGTCGGCGGTGGCGTGGTGCAAGTTCAGTGCACCCCCGGCCTTGGGTGCGAACACCCTGTCCAGCGACTCCGGTGACGTGTCGAGGAAGGAGCGGTCCTCCAGGGTTCCGGCAAGATGGAACACACCCCTCAACGGTCGTTGCATCTGCGAGATGCAGCGACGGACATCGGCTTCTTCCCGCACGTCACCTGCAACTATGTCGATTTCGTAGTCCTGATCCATCTTCGACAGGGTGGTCTTCTGCCGAATCCATTCGATATTCCGACCCCTGTCCGGATCCCGGTCCATCAGGGTCAGGTGCCGTGCCCCGACAGCGATCAGGTATGGGACGAAGCGGAGGCCGAAGCCGCCCAGGCCGCCCGTCACCAGGTAGGTTGCGCCTGGATCGAGGAAGGGCCGCGCGTCGGCGATCCCGAAGTCGCGATCCGTGCCGGCCGGCGGCGCAGCGAGCACAAGCTTCCCCTGGTGCTGGCCGGTCGTCATGAGGCGGAGCGCATTGGCGTAGTCCCGGTACGGGAACGTGGTGAGCGCCGGCGGGGACACTGCACCCTCAGCGATGAGGTCCAGGCAGGCCTGGGAAAGGATGTGCGTCAGCACCGGGTCGTCCAGCATGAGGCGGTCGACATCGATCGCGGCAAAGCGGAGATTCTTGCGGAACACGCGCATGCTCAGCGAGTTGTCGGTATAGATGTCGACCTTGCCGATCTCGCAGTGCCAGCCGGACGGGCGCAAGGCCTTGAGACAGAGGGCGATGTGGTGGCCGGCGAGGGAATTCAGTACCACGTTGACGCCCTCGCCGCCGGTAGCCTCCATCAGATCATCGTACCACTGGTGGCTGTGCGAGTCGTAAGCGCCGCGCACCCCCATCGCCAAAAGCTGACTCCGTTTGCTTTCGTTGCCCGCCGTGGCATAGATCTCGGCGCCGGTGTGCTTTGCCAGGGCGATGGCGGCTTGTCCGACCCCGCCCATCGCCGAATGGATGAGAACCCGCTGTCCCTTCCTCAGGCGGGCCAGATGGATCAGCGAGTAGTACGCGGTCACGTAGACGGACAACGTGGACGCGGCTTCTTCTAGGCTGATCCGGGGCGGCTTCAGGAAGGCGAGGTGCTCGTTGACCACAACCCGATTGCCGATGCAGCCGCCCGTGGTAACCGCCACCTTGTCGCCGACCTGCAGGCGTTTCACGCCTTCGCCGACGCGGCGAACGATTCCGCTGCCCTCAATGCCCACCTCCCGTCCGAGCGCGGATCTCTCATAGGCCATTGCCGGGAGCAATCCAAGCGTGACCATTACGTCGCGGAAATTCAGCGCAGCAGCGGCGAGCTCGATCTCTACGTCGTCCTGGCCCAATCGGGGCAGTTCACAGGTCGTTATCTGCAGCCCGCTGACCTGGCCGGGGTTGTCCAGGCGAAGTCGGTAGGGCGGATCTTCGTCTTTGGGAACAAGCGGAGCGCGGTCCCGCACACTGAGGACCCGTGGAACCCAAGGGCGTCCCCGCCTGATCGCCAATTCACGTTCGCGCAGGTCGCTTTGGTCGAGCCGGACCAGGGCTGCCAGGTCGTCCTTCTCCTCGACGTCCACGAGTTGAAAATCGATTTGGGTGTCCTCGGCAAGCAGCTCGAGAGCCATGCTGCGGACCGCTCCCCAGAGTGCGCTTCCACGTGGGTTGTCCACATCGCAGGCCGCACCGCACGTCACGATGGTGAGGCGACAGTTGCGGGTCGCGTTCTCCAGGCGGAAGGGCGCGATGGCTTGGAGAAAAGCGACGAGTTGCCATACTGCCCGCTGCCCCGTTGGATCCGTGGGATCCGGACCGCAGAAGATGTCGATCGCGTCGAGGTCGGCCGCTGCGGGCCACTCCTCCAGCGATATGAAATCGCCGGCTTCGTAGCTTTGCCAGGGGACCTGGAAAACATCGGGCGAATGGAGCAGGGTCGTCCAGTCCGTGGCCCAGCCGTCCGGCTCGCCGATGACCCACCGCGGCCGTGAAGCTTCGGTCGTGTCGCTTGGGTCGGCATAGCGCCGCGGCGCCTGCAGGAGCGTTGTGCGCTTCCCCGCGTGCAGTTGCGTCCAACCCTCGCCCGGTTCAATCACGTCACCATCGGCGTGGCAGACGAGCGCGAGCCCGCCCGCGACGGTCAGTCGATGGAGGAGAGCCCACTGATCCGGCCCGTAGGCCGCCGCTTCCGAATGCAGGAAGAGGATTTCGGCCGCGGCCGGCCGCAGCAGACCGGAAGCCATATCCAGATCCTGTGTTTGCTCAGACATCGGATCGAGCGGCGCAAAGCGAATCGCGGCCTCTTGATGATTGAAGGCCTCGTAGTGGGCCCGCGTTCGCTCTTCGTCGGCGCCCAGAAGCCAGAATTCGCTCTGGCACCCCGGTCCGGAGAAATACTCAACACATTTGTCTAGTGTTGTATGGTCGGGCTCCCGTTCGCCGGCGACCTCGATCACATGGCAGGCGTACCGATGGCCGAGGCCCCCTTGCTCGAACGCTGCAATCAGTGCCGACGGGTCGACCTCGTCATCCACGATCACTTCGCCGATTGGTGGCCTGGTGGGCACGAACTTGGGCTGCCACTGGATGAGGTGTTTGCTGTCCGGGACATCGCTCCACCGGGGGTTGCTGTTGAAGGAGTGGTATTCGCCGATGTGGGCGATCAGGTGTCCCGTGGCTTTGTCGTAGAAGGTCAGGCGCCCGATGTATAGTTCGCCCAGAGGCTTGGTATACTGGCCCCGTTCATCCACATCGTACCATTCCCCCGTGTCCACCAGGTGACAGGCGATTCTCCGTCCCGTGGGAGGACGCAGGAAGGTCACGTTGCAGGCCCGCTGCGGCATGGAGAAGAAGTCGGGGAGACGCATCAGGTACCGGAGGAAGATCTGGAGTCCGCCGTCGGTCAGCGGGGGGTACAGGACATATCCCTCCTCCTGAGCGGTCTCCCACAGCCCTTCGTCCACCTCGATGTCCAGCAGCATGTCGGTCGAGCTGGCATCCATGTCGATCTGTCTGATGCTGCGGAATTCGGGGCCGAACTCGAAGTCATCGCCCACGAACGCTTCGATCTGTTCGTAGAATTCGTCACCGGTGCTCAGGGGTTCCGGATCGAAGTCCGAGGCCATCACCTCGTCCAGCGTCGCGAAGGCATTGACCGGGTGGTCGTCGTTCACCCGTTGAACCCGTCCCCGGCAGTGCAGCGTGCCTGCGTCGTCGTCCTCGAAGGATCTGGACGAGATGGTGAAGGTGAACTGGTCCGGAGCATTGGGGACCGGGAACAGGGCGGTCTGAAGCCGCACGGGCGTCTTGCCCACGGGCGTGTGCTGCAGAAACTCGATCTCCTCGATGTTGATGGGATTGCCCGAGAACGCCTGCAACAGCAGTTCGATGTAGCCGGCGGCGGGGATAATGGGTGCCCTGTGAACCCGGTGGTCGGTCAACCATGGGAAGTCACGCTCGGAAAGCCGGCCCTCGTAGAGGATGTGATCGCAGGGGACCCGGTGACCGACAAGTGGCCCGTGCGAGTACTGGCCGCGCTGGACGAACATCTCGTCATCGCAGAGGTCGTCACTGACCGTCGTCTCCTCCATCGGATGGCCGGGCAGGAGATGGGCGATGGGTTCCGGCCGCGGATACTGCGATTCGAAATCGAGTGCGACGCCGGCCCGGTAGAGCGCACCCAGAGTTTCCTGAAAGCCTCGGCACACGTCCTCGTCCTTCATGAGAGTCGGGAGACTTTCCGCGGACGGCGTGCCGGCTTCGAGGCACTGCCGGATCAGTGGTTGGAGCGCGCTGTGTGGCGCTATCTCAAGGAACACGTGTGGCCTGATCTCGCGCCTCACGGTGTCCATCGCCGCCGCGAAGCGGACCGGTTCGCGGATGTTGGACCACCAGTATCCACTGTCCAGGTTGTCCACGGTCGCGCCGGTCACCGAGGATACCATGGAGACATCGCCGTTGAAGGCGCGCCCGTTCAGGAAAGCCAGTGCTTCAAGGGCGTCTTCGTGCAGCGGGTCCATCGCGGTCGAATGGAACGCAATGTTTCCGGGAATCAGACGGTTCTGGAGGTCGCGGCGGTCGAGTTCCGCCATCACGGGCCGGAGCGCCGACCCCTTTCCGCAGATGACGGTGTTGGCCGGCGAATTCTCGCATGCGACCTCCACCTGCGCGCGTCTGTGATCACCGGAACGGAATGAAACGCTGAGTTCCTCCAGCAGTCCCTCCACGCCGGGACGGTCAAGTCCGATCGCCAGCATGCGTCCGGAACCGGCCACCCGCTGCTGCAGGGTGGCGCGGTGATAGACCAGATGCGTTGCGTCTGCAAGGGATAGGGCACCGGACGTGTAGGCCGCAGCCACTTCGCCGGAGCTGTGACCCACGACGCAATCGGGATGGACGCCCCAGGTCGCCAGCAACTCGACCAGGGCGCACTGGATCATGAATATGGAGGGCTGGGCGAGCTGTACCTCGTTCAATTCTTCTTGGCTGGCCGAGAAGCAGGCTTCGCGCAGGGAAACGTCCGAGTACCGTCGCCACTCCTCCTCGACGGCGTCGACCACCCGCCGGAAGACCGGATCGGCGTCGTAGAGGCCACGGCCGCATCCGGCCCATTGTGTGCCCTGCCCGGAGAACACCATGGCCACCCGGCGCTCGCCCTCGTCCACGGTGGACACCGGGGAGGGATCTTCCACGAAGGCGTCAAGGGCTTTGACGAGCTCTCCGCGGTCACGGACCGCGAATGAAGTGCGGGTGGGGAAATGCGTGCGGCGCCGGGCGAGATTCCCTGCCAGGGTGTAGAGATCGGTCTCCCGCCCATCGAGGGCCCGCCGAAGGTCCCGGGCGCTATCCGACAGGGCGCTGCCAGTGCGCGCAGACAGGGGGATCATGCAGCCCGACTCCGGTGCCACGGGCAACGACCAGACTCTGGGTTGTGGCGGCCGGTATTCCCGCACCACGCAGTGCCCGTTGGCGCCTCCGAAACCGAAGGAATTGATGCCGACCACGACCGGGCGGTCGGGGAAGGGCTCGCACGCCGTCTGCACCTGCATCGGGCAGCTGTCGAAGTCGATTTCCAGATTGGGGGCCAGGAAATTCCTCGAAATCGGCGCAAAGGTGCGTCGCTGCATCATCACAACGACCTTGAGGAGCGCACAGGTGAATGCGGCCGCTTCCAGATGCCCGACATTGCTCTTGACACTGGCCACGCGCAGCGGAACGTCGCGTTCGACCCCGCCGAAGGCCTCGGCGATGGCATTCCCCTCGATGCGGTCGCCCACCACGGTACCGGTAGCATGTGCCTCGATGTAGTCGAAGTCCCCCGGTGCCAGCCCGGCGCGCGCACAGGCACTGCGCATGAGGTCGACCTGTGAATGGCGGGTGGGTGCGGTAATGTACCGGCCTTGCGCGAATCCACTGCTATCGTCGGCGGTTCCGGCTGTATTCACCGCGGTGGCTTCAATCACTGCATGGATGTTGTCCCCGTCCCTTTCAGCCGCCTCCAAGGGCTTGATCGCGAAGACGAAGGCTCCTTCGGCACGCATGTAGCCGTTGGCGTCGGCATCGAAGGAGTGACACCGCCCGTCGGGACTAATGACGCCGAGGGCGTTGAAGGAGACGCTGCACCGGGCCGAACCGAGATAGGTTGCGGCGCCCACCAGGGCGCGGTCGCAGTCGCCCTGAAGGATCGCGTTGATCGCCGTGTGCAGGGCCGTCAGCGAAGCGGAACAGGCCGTGGCGCACGAAACCGATGGCCCCATGAGGTTGAGATGGTAGGAAATGCGATTGGCCAGCATCGAAGCGTCGATGCTCAGGATGGAGAATTCATTGGTCCCGTACATTGCCCGCCAGTTGGCCGTCGACGCGACCTGGGATCCGATGAAGACGCCCGTGGAGCTGTTGCGCAGCGCGTGGAGATCCCAGCCGGCCCGTTCGCAGGATTCCCAAGCGCATCCCAGCAGCATGCGGATCCTGGGGATCCATGTAGGTCATTTCGTGGAGAGAGACGCCGAAAAGACCTGGGTCCAGGCGTTGCTCACCGTCGTCCCGGATCAGCCCTTCGTAGGCGCTGCCGAAGCGCCCCGGGCCGGAGAAGCCGCCGATGGGCTGATAGCCTCTGCCGTATCGGTCGGTAATGGGTTCGCGCACGATGTCGCGCTGGCTCAGGAGGCGCCAGAAGTCGTCGTCGGTCACGATGCCGCCGGGCATGCGGTAGGCGTAACCCACAATCGCTACGGGCATGGCCCGCGTATTGGCAGCCGAACTCATAGTGGAACTCCAATCCGGTTCGCGCCGAAGGCCACGGCGATCTCCCCGCTCAACGACCCGCTCGGCACGGACGTGCCGTTCACCTTCACCCCGGATCAATCATCGGGCGCGTTCGCCGTGTACGCGTACGTGGTCGCGGAAAAACGTCTCCTCGAACGGGATCGTCGGTTGCGGATCAGGCCCTCGTACGCACTCCCGAAGCGACCTGGCCCGGAGAACCCGCTGATCGGGCAGTAGCCCCGACCGTAGCGCGGCCACCGGCTCCCGAACCACCTCACGGTCCCTGAGGAGGCGCCAGAAGTCGTCGTCCGTACGGATGCCGCCGGGGTATCCGGTACGCGTATCCGACGATGGCTATCGGGTCGCGGGCGCTCATTAGGCTGCTCCTGCCTCCGCGCGCCCGGTGCGGATACGTCGCCGGCCGGACGCGGACGGGTGACGCGGGTGGCCGCCAGACTACAGGCTAGCGCTGCGGGACCGGGTCCCGCGCTCTGCAGCGGCCGGTTGGAGCGGGGGGGCCGCTAGGAAGCGTCCACCACCCCTTCCACGGCCCTGTGGGCCGTGTCGAACATGGTTTGGAGCCACTCCTTCCGCCGGGCGCGGAATTCCTTGACGAGATCCCAGAGGTCCTCGCGGATCTTCTCGATCGCTTCATCCCGGACTTCGTCGGAAAGTGTGGTGTCGTTCTCGAACTCGTACTTTTCGATCGCGAAGTCGGCGACGTCCAGGATGTTCTCGCCCACGACCTGCATGTCGACGGCGGACTTGAGGTTGATGGGTCTGTTGTAGCTGCGCTCGGCCATAGTGTGGGTCCAGTGAGAAGATGTCGATGTGAAGGCATCGCGACACGGTGGCACTGCACGGTGACGGTATCGCGACACACGACGGTAGCGGAAGAATGACACACTCGCGCCCGCTTGACCAGAGAGACGGACCTGGGCGCCCGTCGGGCCGGCCTGGCGAGACCCGAGGCGCCTTTAATGCGATGCACCTCCCCGGCCCCGTTCTCGTCACTGGAGGAAACGGCTACGTCGCATCTTGGGTCGTCAAGCGACTCCTCGAGCTGGGCCTGGATGTCCACGCGACGGTGCGCGATCCCGACGATCCCCGGAAGACCGCCCAGCTGACCGCGCTCGCTCGGGACTCGCCCGGGTCGCTCTCCTTCTTCCGTGCGGACCTCCTCGATCCCGACGGGTTCGATGCCCCCATGCTGGGGTGCGGCCTCGTCTTCCACATCGCGTCCCCGCTCATCGTGCGCAGCGTCGAGGATCCGGTGCGCGATCTCATCGAACCGGCGACGGCCGGGACGCGCCACGTCCTCGAAGCCGCCAACCGCACGCCGTCGGTGCGGCGGGTCGTGCTTACCTCCAGCATCGTTGCCATCTACGGCGACGCCTCGGACCTCGAGCAGATCGCCGGCGACCGCTTCGACGAGAGCCACTGGAACACGACCAGCAGCGAGCGCCATCAGCCTTATTCGTACTCGAAGACGCTCTCCGAGAGGCTGGCGTGGGAGATGGCTGGAAGACAGTCCAGCTGGGACCTGGTGGTGCTGAACCCCGGGCTGGTCCTCGGACCCGGACTCAGCCCGAACACGAGGGCCGAGGGTGTCCTCATGATGCTCGACTTCGGCCGCGGCTACTACCGGTTCGGCGCGCCGGACCTGGAGTTCGCGGTGGTTGATGTGCGCGACGTGGCCGAGGCCCACCTCCGGGCGGCGCTGACCCCCCAGGCGTCCGGCCGGCACATCCTGGTGAGCGAGTCGCTGACGCTGATCCGGATCGCCGAGGTGCTGCGGGAGCGCTTCGGCGGAGACTTCCCCTTTCCGCAACGGACCGTCTCCAACCTTGCGGCGCTCATGCTCGCTCCCCGGCAGGGCATACCGCAGGCGGTGGCCCGGCGGAACCTCGGCTATCCGCTGAGGTTCGACAACGGACGCTCGCGGGCCGTCCTCGGCATGACCTACCGCCCGGCCCGGGAGTCAGTCGTGGATCACTTCCGGCAGCTCTTGGACGACGGGCTCGTGACGCCCCCGGGATGAGGCCCTCCCGAGGGACCCGGCCGGCGATCCTCACGCAGTCACCCAGACCGACGCGGTCGCGACCCGTTGCCGTCGCCTTCGCCGGACCGCGCACGCGGTCTGCCGCAGCGCGCCAGCGCGCCGTCACGGCTTGTCGACGCGCACCGTCAGAATATCCACATTGTGGTACTGCCGGTGCGTGACCGAGGAGGCATGGTGGCGGAGCAACCTGAGCGAGAGGTCGCGCACGCTGGTGGGGTCCGGCCGGCTTCCGAGAAGGACCATCTCGTTCTCAAGGTTGCCCGTCCGGGTTGCCGCGGTGAACTCGAGCAATCCGTCATGGGGCCGGTTCCGGGCCACGACGCGCAGCCGACGTCCGTTGGTCGCGCCGGCGTGTGCTTCGGGTCCGGCGGCATCGCGGCCGCCGTTGTCCTCCTCCTGTCGCGACAGGCTGAGGAGCGCTTCCTCCGACGCCGCCCGCAGACGGTCCGTGGCCTCCGTGCTCCACTGGTACCTGGCCGCGAACTCCACGAGGAACCGGTCTAGCACCGGCAGGCTCTCCGGGCGGAGCGGCATCTCAACCCTCTGCCGGCGCGGTCCGGTGAGTGCCAGGAAGAGGTTCAGGAGTAGGATCGTCAGCCCTCCGGCGGTGAGGCCGTTCGCAAGCATCCGGGCCGTGGGCGTGGCGAAGTGTTCCGGGAAGATCGCCTGGAACTGGATCCCCGCTCCGACCCAGAAGGAGAGCCCCGCGATCATCGCGTTGACGCGCTCTGCGCCATGCTGGAAGACGACCCGCATTCCTTCGGCGAAGGTTACGCCGAAGATGACGATGATGTAGGCGCCCAGCACCGGCGCCGGCACGGAGACGACCAGCGCCGTGACCTTCGGCACGAAGGCGAGCACGATCAGGATGGCCCCGATGTAGACCCCGATCCTCCGGGCGGCCACCCCGATGCCCGTGGCGAGCGCGATGCCGGCCATGTACGGCCAGCTGGGGAGCGTTCCCGCGAGTCCGGAAAGCAGTGTTCCGACCCCGCACGCTCCTACACCTCCCTGCACCCGCCGGAAGTCCACGGCCTTGGGCTCGCGTCCGGAAAGATGCTGCATCCGCACGGAATCGCTGACCTGCCGGACCGCGATGACGAAGGTGACGAAGAGGAAGCCGGGGAGGAGCACCCAGAAGGCGGGACCGAATCCCAGGTCCAGCCCGGACGTCGCGACCGACGGAACGCCGAGCCAGCGGGCGCTTGCCACCGGCCCGAAGTCCAGGATCCCGAAGAGCGCGGCGGTGAGGCAGCCGGCGCCGATGGCTAGGACCGGTGTCCAGGCGCGAACGATCCGCCTGCCCCGGAGCATCAGGCCGACGACGGCGAGAAGCGTCACCGCCGTGACCGTGGGGGCCGCGGCTGCGTGGGCGTCCGCCGGCACCCGTGTGAGCATGGCGAATCCCATCGGAATCACCGTCACCGCGACCAGCGCCATGAGTGTCCCCGACACGACCGGGGTGATGATCCGCCTGAGGAGTGCGAGCCGGGCTGCAAGAGCGAACTGGCAGAGAGCGGAGACGACGACCAGCGTTCCGAGAAGCGCGGGACCGCCTGCCGCGAGGGCGAGGACCGCGACGCCGACAGAAGCCCCGGACGCGCCCATCACCGTCAGCGTTCCCGCGCCGATCCCACCGATGCGCACGGCTTGGACGATGGTCATGAGACCCCCGATGACCATCGCCGCGAAGATGGTCCACGAGAGGTAGGCGTCGCTCTGGTCCGCCGCGCGGGCCACGATCGTCGTGACCACGACGACGGGCACGGACACCAGGACCGCGGTTTGGAAGCCGATGATGAAGGAAGCCGGGGCGGGTGGCCGCTCGTCGCCCGCGAACCGCAGGTTCGTGCCCCGCTTTCCAGTTCCGGTGGCCATGGGTCCGGTCCGTTCGCTGGAGTCCAGCATGAGCCGCGCGCGGCTTCCCGGTGGGCGGCGGCCCGCCGGCCCGTTCGTCGGAGATGCCGGTGGAGCTAGGCAGCCATCCCGGCCCGTACTGCCGGGACGGGTGCGCGGTCGGGCCTGGTGTGCAAGCTCACAGCGCGGTAGGGGTCCTGTCGAGTGGGCTCGGGGGGGGGGGGGGCCCCCCGGCGGGCCCCCCCCCCGGGGGGGGGGGGGGGGGGGGCGGGGGGGGGGGGGGGGGGGGGGGG
>JAPPGM010000004.1:0-3914 GCA_028874995.1 Gemmatimonadota bacterium
CGCCTTCGTGCTGGGGGCGAGTCCGCGGGCCGGGGTCGCGCTCTTCCAGGCGGCGCGGGCCGAAGCGTACCTGAGCGGACGCGATTTCGTGACTCCCGACGACGTCAAGTCGCTGTCGTTCCCGGTCCTGAGGCACCGGGTGGTGCTGACCGCCGAGGCGGAGGTCGAGGGGCGCTCGTCCGACGAGGAGCTGCAATCGCTGCTGGAGACGCTGGAGGCGCCACGGTAGCGGAGTATACCATACATGACAAATTGTAAAGTGTACATTACATCATGAACAGGGTGGGCAGTTGCGGCTGACGCTGATCCCGAGCGCGCGCACGCTCTGGCTGTTGCTGGCGGCGTCCTTCCTGCTGCTCGTGGACACCGGGCTGGCGCTTGCGGTCGACGCCCTGATCCTGGCGTTGGCATTGGTCGACGGCAGGCGTACACGGGCGCCTTCGGCCGAACGCGACGTGCCGAGGATTTCGGCGCTGGCGGCGGTGACCGATGTGGCGCTGACGGTCAGGAACCCCACCGAGCGCGCCGTGACCGTCAGGTTGACGGACGATCTCGACCCCTGTCTGCGGCGCGTCGTCGGCGCCGATGGCGTGGACCCGTGGGAGGACGGGTTCGAGGTCGGGATCCCGGGGCGGTCGACGGTCGAATGTCTCTATCGCGTGACACCTCGGACCAGGGGCTTCCTTGCACTCGGCGCCGTTCACCTGCGGACGCTTTCGCCGTGGGGATTGGCGTGGCGCCGCTCCAGCATCGAGCTGTCCCACACGCTGCAGGTTCAGCCCGGCGTGCGGGACCTGCTCCGCGACCGCAGCGGCCACGCGATCCACCGCCCACTCCGCACCCCGGGGCAGCGCCGCAACCGCCAGTGGGGTGAGGGGCGCGAGTTCGAGAGCCTGCGCGACTACTCCCAGGGGGACGATCCCCGCGCGATCGACTGGAAGACGTCGGCGAAGCGGCGCAAGTACGTGGTGCGCAACTACGAGGCGGAGCGGAGCCAGAACATCGTGCTGGCCATCGACGCGGGGCGGCACATGCGGGAACGGCTGTCGCCGCTGCGCGAACGGATCGACTACGCGCTCGGGGCGTGCATGATGCCGGATCGGGCGCGCGCACCTTCCCCTGGCGATCGCCATCCGGAACCCGGCGCTCGAGGGGGCGGCCGCGCAGGCGGTGGCGAAGCCGGAGGACGGCTACTACCGCGCCGCCGCCGAAGAGCTGGTGCAGGCGCGCGCGACGACGCTGCAGGTCATGCGCCAGTCCGGGATCCTGGTGGTGGATACCCCCCCGGGGGACACGCTGGTCCGCACGCTGGACAAGTACGTCGAGATCAAGGAGCGGGGGCTGCTGTAGCTGACGCGGGAGTGCCGGACTTCCTGCCGGCGAAACCGAAGTACAGCAGCATGAGCAGGGCGGTCGCGCCGCCGAAGGTGAACTTCGCCACCGCGGGCAGCGTGGAGGGCGAGTAGAAGCCTTCGACCACTCCCGCGATCACCAGCATGAGCGACGTGCCCGCGAGGAGGGAGACGAAGGTGCGGCCGCGTTCCCTGAGCGCCTCCGCCCGGGTGCGCCGTCCCGGCATGAGCAGCGCCGACCCCAATCCGAATCCCGCCCCTCCCGCGATGCAGATCGCGCCGAGCTCGATGAAGCCGTGCGAGAAGACGAAGGCGAGGATCACCCCCAGCACTTCCTCGTTGGCGTACGCTCCCAGAGCCGCGCCGATTACGACGCCGTTGAGGACGAGGATGAACAGGGTCCCCGCACCCGCCAGGAAACCCCCGGCGAAGGTGAGGAACGTGACCTGGATGTTGTTGGTGATCACGGAGGAGGAGAAGAGGGGCATTGCGGCGGGGCCGATCTCCCCAATGTACGGCGCATCAATGTCGTCCTTGACGGTGTTTTCGGCCCGCGTGAGCATTCCGGGTCCCATAAGCGAGCGTGCCAGTTGCGGTTGGCCGTCGACCGCGGTGTACGTGGCCACCATTGGACCGAAGAATAGGAGCGCGGCCAGGAGGATCGGACGGTGGAAGCGGCGCACCGAACGTGGGAATCCGGCCCACACCCAGTGCCCCAGCGAGACCGCGGCCCGGCCCCGGGCGCGGTAGAGCAGGTTGTGCCCGGCCCCGGCCCAGCGCTGCACCGTCCCCAGAAGCCCTGGCGATGCTCCATAGGTGCGGGCGCGCTCCAGATCGGCCGCCATGCCGCGGTAGAGCTGTCCGAACCGGCGTGTCTCTCCCTCCGTAAAGCTCTTCAGACCCCGCTTGCGCCCCTTCTTCACCAGTTCCGAGTACGCCGCCCATTCCTCGCGTTGTTCGCGGGCCATGGTCGCGGCCTGCAGGCTGGCGCCGCCGCGGCGGGCGGCGTGCCTGGGCGCCTCCTCCTCGTGGAGCCGGGAGAGCACCCCCTCGGGGGTGGTGCGGGTGTCCACCGGCGACAGGTCGACCGCGGGGCCGAGGGCCGTCAGGACCGACTCGGCCACGCGGTGTCTCACCCATGGGTCCAACCCTTCCCGCCGGGCCATGTAGCCCGCCAGCAGCTCGAACTGCTCGACCGTGAGGAGGGGGCGCCCCACCCGTCCCGCCGGCAGCGCATCGGTGGCGAGAAGCTCTCCCCCGCCTGCGTCACGCACCACCATGGTTCCCGCGACCATGTCGCCCAGCCGCTGGGCCCGCTTGTTGGCCAGGATGCAGACCGCGCCGGCCACCCCACTTATGCCCGGTTGCAGGTCCACGATCCGGATGAGATTGCGGAGCACGGAACCCTGGAAGGACAGGGGTTCGCCCCCCACATGCACCACCCGCAATCCGATCGCCCGCTTGCCCGGCGTGCGTCCGCCTCCGAGCGCTTCGAAGAGGAGGAAGTATCCCCACTGGACGAAGAACAGGGCAAAGATCAGCAGGGTGCCGCTCAAGGACCCGAAGAAGCTGCCCAGGCGGCCGATGTAGAAGAATGCCAGACCGAGCAACAGCATCCCGACGATGAGCACGGCCAGGTCGATGGCCAGGGCGGCGGCCCGCGATCCGACGTCGGCGAGCACATAGTCGAGCCGGACGTGCTCGGGCGTGTCCACGGCGACGCGGCGGTGGAACGACTTCTTCGCGGGCGTTGGGTCCATGTGGTTCGGCCGACAGCCGGTGGTTGCCTCGCCGGTCGAGGGGTTCGGCGGGTCCGCCACGGGCTGCCGGGTCCGTGGCGAACCCCCGCGTCGCCAATGCCGGAGGAGGGACTTGAACCCCCGACACGCGGATTATGATTCCGCTGCTCTGACCAACTGAGCTACTCCGGCGAAGAGCAGGAAAGCTCCAAGTGTTCGAGATCCTTGTCAATGCTCCTGGCGCACGTGGCTGACCCAACTGGCGCTTGGCCCACCTGGCCGGCGCCCTGGTGTCCCGGGCGCCCCGGCCTTGTCAACCATCCGCGGCCACCGCCTATTCCGGGGGCACTGCCATTGAACACCAAGGAGGGACTTCCCATGGATTTCGGCTTTTTTCTGATCCCCGCCATCACGGCCTTCGGCGTGATCGGCCTGCTCAGCTCGCTTCGCATTCTCTGGGAGTACGAGCGCGGCGTGGTCTTTCGACTGGGCAAGCTCACCCGCGCCAAGGGGCCCGGGATCGTTTTCCTGGTACCGTACGGGATCGAGCGGATGCGGAAGATGGACCTGCGCATCATCGCCCTCGACATCGCGCCCCAGGACACGATCACCAAGGACAACGTGAGCTGCACGGTGAACGCCGTGGTCTACTTCCGGGTCGTGGACCCGTCCAAGGCGGTGGTCGAGGTTGAGGACTACTACTTCGCTACGAGTCAGATCGCGCAAACCACGCTGCGGAGCGTAGTTGGACAGTCCGAGCTCGACGAATTGCTGGCCCAGCGGGAGCGGATCAACGAGATCGTGCGGCGGATCATCGACCTCG
>JAPPGM010000004.1:3924-77868 GCA_028874995.1 Gemmatimonadota bacterium
AGATCCGTGGGGAATCGAGGTGACGGCGGTCGAGATCAAGGACATCGACCTGCCCAAGGAGATGAAGCGGGCGATGGCCAAGCAGGCGGAGGCCGAGCGGGAACGGCGGGGCAAGGTGATCGCGGCGGAGGGGGAGTTCCAGGCTTCCCGGAAGCTGTCTGCCGCCGCGAAGGTGATCTCCCAACACCCGGTCGCACTGCAGCTTCGCTTCCTGCAGACCGTGGTCGAGGTGGCGGCCGAGAACAACTCCACGACGCTCTTCCCGATCCCGGTGGACCTCTTCGCGCCGTTCCTGGAGAGGGCGACGGGTGTGCCGGGGGGCGGTTTCCCCAGCCAGCTCAGCAAGGATGACGCGAGGGCGCTGGCGGCAGCGGCCGTGGAGAGTTTGGGGGCCGGATCCGACGAGGTCGCGGCGGCGCTCGAGGCGGGTGACGCGAAGCAGGTTCTGGAGGGGGCGAAGAAGGCGCTTGGACTGACGGTTGGCTCCGGCGAGGACGAGTCGGGGGGAGCCGATGCCTCTGCCGAGGGGGTCGAGGACTGAATCCCCGGGGATTTCCTTGCGGGGCTGAAGGCGGATCGGGAGAGTTCCCGCGCGGGTCGCCGGCAGACCGTGGGTGAATCCGCGCCGACACCGGCCTACGGCTCGTCCGGCTTTTCGTCCTCCGTACCGTCGGAGACGCGGTAGAGGTATTCTCCGTCGCGGATGAACCCGTACCGCTCGCGCGCCAGGCGCTCCAGTGCGCCGTCGTGGTGCCGCAGCGAATCGATCCGCGCGCGCATGGAGTCGATCTCGTGCCGGACGGCGCGCAGGTCGGCGTGCCTGTCATCCAGTTCCGCCGTGGCCCGGCGCGCATCCATCAGCGAGTGTTCCCCTCCGGCGACCGCCACGTAGAAGGCGATCGCCACCAGTCCGGGGAAGACGAGCCTCCGCCAACGCCTCATGTCCGCCACCTCTTCGCCGCGTATTCGGCCCGTGCTCCGAGCCCCTCCTCGATCCGCAGCAGCTGGTTGTACTTGGCAACCCGGTCGGTGCGGCTGGGCGCGCCTGTCTTGATCTGGCCCGCGGCGGTGGCGACCGCGAGATCGGCGATGAAGGTGTCCTCGGTCTCGCCCGAGCGGTGGGAGATGACCGTCCCGAACCCGGCCTCCTGCGCGGCGCGCACCGCGTCGATCGACTCGGTGAGGGTGCCGATCTGGTTGACCTTCACCAGGATGGCGTTGGCGGAGCGTTCGCGCATGCCGCGCTCCAGGCGGGCCAGGTTGGTGGCGAAGAGGTCGTCGCCCACGATCTGGCAGCGATCCCCCACGAGCGATGTGAGCGCCGCCCAGCCGGACCAGTCATCCTCGTCCAGGGGGTCCTCGAGGCTGGCGAGGGGGAAGCGCGCGATCATATCCGCCCAGAAGGAGATCATCTGGTCGGTGGACAGTGACGCCCTGGAGGACTTTCGGAAGGTGTACACGCCGTCGGCGAAGAGTTCGGAGGCGGCGGCATCGACGGAGAGCAGGATGTCTTCACCGGGGCGATAGCCGGCCGCCTCGATCGCCCGCATGACCACCTCGGCGGCTTCGATGTCGGAGGCCAGGTCGGGAGCGAATCCCCCTTCATCGCCCACGGCGGTGCTCTTGTCCGCTTCGGTCAGCACCTTCTTGAGGGCGTGGAATACCTCCACACCCATCCGCAGCCCCTCCGTGAAGGATCCGGCGCTCACCGGCATGATCATGAACTCCTGGATGTCCACGTTGTTCGACGCATGCGCGCCGCCGTTCACGATGTTCATCATGGGAACGGGCAGGGTGCGGGCATCGTCCCCGCCCAGATACCGGTAAAGGGGGAGTCCACGCTCGGCCGCCGCGGCGCGCGCCACCGCCAGGGAGACGGCCAGCACCGCGTTGGCGCCCAGGCGGCCCTTCCCCTGGGTTCCGTCCAGCCCGATCATCGTGCGATCGATGCCACGCTGGTCGCTCGCGTCGCGGTCGAGGACTGCGCTCCGGATCTCGGTTCCGATGTTCCGCACCGCGTTGAGGACACCCCGGCCCAGGTATCGTCCGGGATCGCCGTCGCGCAGCTCGACCGCTTCGTACTCGCCGGTGGACGCCCCGCTCGGCACGGCCGCGCGCCCCCGGTGGCCGCTTGCCAGGACCACCTCGGCCTCGACGGTCGGGTTTCCGCGCGAGTCCAGGATCTCCCGCCCGCGGACGTCCACGATCGCCGACATCAAGCCTCCCCGGCCCCGTTGAGGAGTCCGTCGATCGCTTCGCGGCACTCCCGGGAAAGCCGGTTACGGTCCCTCATGGTAAGTCCCGCCGTTTCAATCGGATGTCCTACGATGACCGTGGCGGTTCCCGAAGCCATCCTCCAACTGCCCTTCTTCATAATCCGGCGTGTGCCGACGATCCCCACCGGGACCACGGGCACCTGCGACTTGATCGCCATGACGAAGGCCCCCTTCTTGAAGCGCCCCATGTCTCCGGTTGGGGAACGGGTGCCTTCCGGGAACATGATGATGGTCCTCCCCTCCTTCATCAGCTCATCCGCCCTCCTGAGGGAATCGATGGCCGCCTGCTGGTCGGACCGGTCGATGGCGATGTTTCCTACCTTTTCCCATGCCGCGCCCACCACTGGGATGCGGGAGAGTTCCTTCTTGCCGACGAAGCTGACCCTTTGCCTGAGGGCCGTGCCCAGCGCGAAGATGTCGAACCAGCTCTGGTGGTTGGAGACCAGGATCTGGCCGCGACCCTGCCCCAACCGGTCGCCGTTCCTGACGATCAGTCGGGTGCCCGCGCCCCACAGAATGATCGAGGCCCACTCTCCGGTCAGACGGTGCGCGCATCGGCGGAAGTGGCGCGGCCACAGGAAGTAGTACAGTATCGCGCGTCCGCCGGAATAGAGCGTCGCGCCGATGATCACGGCGTAGGCCCAGATGGTCCGGATCACGGGATGCCGCCGGTGTCGGGGGGAGCGAAATGGTCGTATCCTCCCCGCGAGCGGACGGGGTGGCGGCCCCGGTCATCCTCGAGGACGACCCCCGTCCCCTCCTCCACCCTGCCGATGCGAGTCAGCGTCACCGCCATCTCCTGTCCGAGGGCCCTGATGCGCGATTCGGTCCCGGCCGGGGCCGTAAACATCAGTTCATAATCTTCGCCCCCTTCGAGGGCGAGGTTCAAGTCCCCCGCGCCCGCGTCCACGGGTACGGCATCCGTCGCGATGCGGATCATCACCCCGGAGGCGGCCGCGACGCGCCTCGCGTCGGCAACCAGCCCGTCCGATACGTCGATCATGGCGCAGGCGAGTCCGTCGGCGGCCAGCGCGACTCCCAGCGGCACCCGGTCGGGAGGCGCAGCGAACCGCTCGCGGGCCCGCCGATGCGGTTCCCTCCCCGCCAACCAGGCGGCCACCGCGGCCGCGGCTCCACCCAGCGAGCCGGAGACCCACACCCCCTGCCCCACCTCCGCCGCACCTCTTGTCACGACGGTCCTCGCCCGCCCTGCAGCCACCACATCGACCACCGCCGGACCCGGAGACCGGCTCAAGTCACCCCCGATGATCGCCACCCCCACGCGATCCCCGGCGTTGCGCACGCCGCGCTGCAACGCCTCGGCGAGCGAGGGATCCCCCGGAACGGCCAGCGACACAAGGAGCGCCTCGGGCACCGCGCCCATCGCCGCCAGGTCGCTCAGGGCGGCGGCCCCGGCCCTGAATCCCGCCTCCTCGGCTGATACCCAGTCGAGGCGGAAGTGGACCCCTTCGACCGCCAGATCGGTAGAGAGGACCAGTCCCCCGCGCAGGAAGGCCGCGTCGTCCCCCGGTCCCAATCTTACGGCCCGGCTCCCCCTCCAGCCGATGGAGACCAGGCGGCGAACCAGTTCGTTCTCATCCACGTGAGCGTGCTACCCGCCCCGGCGCTGATCGAATGTGACGAAGGAAAACGGCAGGTCGGTGTCGCCATGGCCTTCTTCGCCCAGGGCGGCGGGGATCCCATCGACCACGTCCGAGGGCATCAGCGCGGCCCCCAGCCCGGCGCGCGCGGCCGCCCTGCCCGTCACATGAAGTGCGAGGCCAGCGGCGGTGAAGGGCTCGACCCGCTGGGCCAGGAAGGAACCGACCGCGCCGGTGAGCACGTCACCCATCCCCGCCACCGCCAGGTCCGACCCCCCCTGCCGGGTGCCCAGCAGCAGTCTCCCATCCGGATCGGCGACCAGCGAAGGAGTGCCCTTGAGGAGCGTCACCACCCCGTTCGCCGCGGCGAAGTCCCGGGCCGTGGCGACGCGGTCGCGCTGGATGTCCGGCACGGCGCGTGTGGTCATGCGGGCCATCTCGCCGGGGTGCGGCGTGACGACGGTATCCGCTCCGACTGCTCCGGCGAGATCCGCGCGCGCATCCCGGGCGAGAATCGTCAGCGCATCGGCATCGATGACCGCGGGCCTTGATCCACGCGCCTCCAACGCGTGATCGAGTTGGCGCCGGGCATCGGCCCCCGTACCCAGGCCCGGCCCGATGGCCACCGCGTCGCTCCGGTCCACGGCGCTCCGCAGCGCACCCTTGTCCGCGGAGTCCACGAAGAGTGCCTCCGGAAGCTCGCGGAGCACATCGGCTGCCGGGCCGGCGGCGCACACCCGCACCAGCCCCGCCCCGCATCGGAAAGCTGCCCGTGCTGACAGGATCGCCGCCCCCGGCATGGCCGATCCGGCCACGATGGCCAGGGTGCCCACATCGTACTTGTGTGTCACGGCTGGGCGGCGCGGCAGCACCTCCCGTGCCCATCCGGGTGTGACCAGGCGCGCCCAATCCTTCGCTTCGCGCGGGGGGAACCCGATCTCGACGGCGACGACCCGTCCGCATCTCTCACGCCCCGGGTGGAGGAGCGTCCCCAGCTTGGGCCACCCGAAAGCGACGGTGACGTCCGCGCGGACCGCCTCGGCGGGCACTTCGCCGGTCGTGCCGTCCACGCCGGACGGAGTGTCGAGCGCGACCACCGCGCAAGGTGCCTCGTTCGCCGCTCCGATGGCCTCCGCATGCGGTGGTCGTGGGGCTCCACGGATCCCGGTCCCCAGCAATCCGTCCACCAACACGCTCGCACCGGCCAGGACCCCCGCCAGCTCCTCGCGCGCACCAGGCCGCAAGGGATCGAATCGCATACACGGAATCTCCCAGCCGTGCAGAACGGGGTCAGGCCGGGGTCGCCCGCCTACCGTAACGGCGATGACTTGACGTCCCCACGCCGCCAGGGCCCGCAGGCATACGAGCGCGTCACCCCCGTTGTTCCCCGAGCCGACCAGTGCAACGACCCGCCCTTCGGGGAACAGGTGTTCGATGATGAGCGCCGTCCGTTGGCCGGCATTCTCCATGAGTGCCGCCTCGGGGACCCCACGTTCGACGATCGCGGTGTGATCGAAGAGGGCTGCCTGAGCGGCGGTCGGCGCTCGTACCTCGGGTTTCCCGAACGGCCCGGTCAGGCGGCCCGGGCTCACGGCCTACTTGTAGCTCTGTCCGATCGACCGCCCGAAGGTGATCTCGCCGTTATCGATACGGATGTTGAATCCGCAGTCCGGGTTCGAACATACCCAGGCCTTATAACGGATCGGAGCTCCGTCGCGTCCGTAGTCGGACATGGGAAGCAGGACACCGTCGTTGCACTTCCTGCAGCTAGCGAAATGGTTGTCATCCAACGTGTTCATCGAACCCTCATCATTGGCCCATCCTGACGACCCGCGTAAGGTCGCCTCCAGGGGTGGTTTGCGGTCCGGCGAGCGTCTTTCGCGCCATCGGACCCCGCAAGTTGCTCCGGGGCGGAACCTACCAGAAAACCCGCAAGTGTGCCAGACGTGGCCACCGTTTTCGCCCCAAAACCGTCCCTCCGACCCTCATTCCGCCGTTGTGGCCACCGTCCAGGGACACACGGCCGCCACCTTCCACGGATAGACGGTCCACGGATAGTCGTCGTCGAAGACCTCTTGGAAGTCGAAGACATCCGCGAAGTCCTCGCGACGGTCGCTGGTGTCCTTTACCAGGATCCCCATCTCGACCAGGTCGAAGACCATTTCGCCGAGATCGCTCGTCGACTGGATCCCCCAATACCCGAGGACCGTGCGCGCCAGGGGCCCGAACCGCTCAATCGCCAGCCCACGCACAGCTTCCGCCAGTTCCTGACCGGTGATGTGGCGCCGTTCGCTCAGACCTGAAATCACCCCGTGAAGCGCGTCCAAGAGAAACCCGTACGCATCGCGGTGGAACCGGACGCTCATCGGGTGAACGGTGGCCGGCGCTTCGAAATGATCGTAGGCGCTCATGACGCAATCTCACATCGTCACGTTGCGGGCGCCAGTTCATCGTACAGTGGGTAGGCGGCACACATTTCACCCACCTCCCGGCGGATTCGACCGATGACTTCCCGGTCCTCCGGACGCTCAAGGACGTCCACGATCCAGCCGCCGATCGCGCGGACCTCCCGGGGACCCATGCCGCGCGTGGTGATCGCGGGCGTGCCGATGCGCAGCCCCGAAGTCACGAACGGAGACCGGGTCTCGCCGGGGACCGTGTTTTTGTTGACGGTGATTCCCGCATGTTCCAGCGCCTCCTCGGCTTCCTTCCCGGTAAGGTCGCGTTCCCTGAGATCGACCAGGATGAGGTGATTGTCCGTCCCCCCGGAAACCAGACGCACACCGCGCTCCATGATCGTGTCGGCCAGCACCCGGGCGTTCTCCACGACCCGTCGCCCGTAGTCGCTGAACTCCGGCGAAAGAGCCTCCCCCAGCGCGACCGCCTTCGACGCGATGACGTGCACGAGCGGACCTCCCTGTATGAACGGGAAGACCATGCGGTCGATGGCTTTGGCATGCTCCTCGCGACACATGACCAGACCGCCGCGGGGACCTCGCAGGGTTTTGTGGGTAGTCGTGGTCACCACGTCGGCGTGCGGCACCGGTGTGGGGTGGTGCCCCCCCACCACGAGGCCCGCGATGTGCGCCAGGTCGCACAGATGAACCGCGCCGACCTCCCTGGCGATCGCGCCGAAGGCCTCGAAGTCGATGGTGCGCGGATACGCGGACGCCCCCGTCACGATCATCTTCGGCCGTGTCCGGAGGGCGGTTTCGCGCACCGCGTCGTAGTCGATCCGTCCGTCCGATTCGCGTACCCCGTACGCCGAAACCTCGAAGAATCTCCCGCTGAAGTTGACTGGGGAACCGTGTGTGAGGTGGCCTCCGTGGCTCAGGTTCATCCCCAGGATGCGGTCGCCGGGATCGAGGAAGGCGAAGTAGCCGGCCATGTTGGCCTGCGCCCCCGAGTGGGGCTGGACGTTCGCGTGATCCGCACCGAAGAGTTGTCTGGCGCGCGTGCGGGCCAGCTCCTCGACCTGGTCGGCGAACTCGCAGCCTCCGTAGTACCGCCTGCCCGGAAGTCCCTCCGCGTACTTGTGGGTGAAGACCGTTCCCAGTGCTTCGCGCACGGCTGGCGACACGAAATTCTCGCTCGCGATCATCTCGAGCTGTCCCAGTTGTCGGACTTCCTCGTTCAGCACGGCGCGATGAACGCGCGGGTCCGTCCTTTCGAGGTCTTGCATCGGGCTTCCCATTTCCTGTCTCGCAACTCCTCCGCCTGTCCGGCCTATCGCGTACGGGCCGTCCGCGAAGCTCACGACGACCGCGTGACCGCGCGGCCGATCACCAGCCTCAGGATTTCACTGGTCCCCTCGTAGATCTCGGTTCCCTTGGCGTCCCGCATGAGCTTTTCGACCGGGAACTCGCGCATGAAACCATAACCGCCGAAGATGCGAACCGCCTCTTCGGTGACCCACATGGCCGTCTCGCTGGCCAGCAGCTTCGCCATCGCCGAGCGCGCCGGGACCGGGAGCCCTTCGCGGTCGCCCAGGCTCCGCGCCTCCCACGCGGCCGCTCCCTCCATGACCAGAGCCCTTGAGGCGGCGATCCTGGTGGCCATCATCGCGAGCGTGCTCCGGACGGCGCCGAAGTCCGCGATGGGCCGGCCGAACTGCCGGCGCTCACCCGCGTACCGGGAGGCGTGTTCCAGTGCGGCCTGCGCAATCCCCACAGCCTGGGCCCCGATCCCCAACCTTCCCAGGTCCAGGGCACCCAGGGCGTAGCCGATTCCCCGTCCCGGATCTCCCACCAGCCGTTCCGTGCCCAACCGGACCCCCTCGAGGTCCACCGAGACCGTCTCCGATGCGCGCAGCCCCATGGTCTTCTCCCGCCTGCCGACCCGGTAGCCCTCGGCGTCCGTGTCCACCAGGAAGGCGCCGACCGGTGACCGCGACTCGGCCGGTCCGGTCCTGGCGAAGACGATCACCACATCGGCCCGGGAGCCGTTGGTGACCCATTTCTTCGATCCCGAGACGGTCCAGATCCCATCCTCCGACCGGGCCCGCGTGAGCATTCCGGACGGGTCGCTCCCGGCATCCGCTTCGGACAGGGCGAACCCGGAGATCTTTTCGCCGGAGGCGAGCGCGGGCAGCCAGCGGGTCTTCTGGTCCTCGCTGCCGTGGGTCAGCAGGATGTGGGGGACGGGGCCGTTCTGGATGGCCACCGTGAGGGCCAGAGCCGCATCGCCGCGCGCGATCTCCTGCAGGGCGACCAGATAGGTGGGAGCGTCGAACCCCAGCCCCCCGTATTGAACAGGGGTGAGCATTCCCAGGAAGCCCAACTCGGCGAGCTTGTCCAGCACCTCCCGGTCGAAGGCCCGGTCCCGGTCCCATGTGGCCGCGCGGGGCACGATCTCGCCCTCGGCGAAATCGCGCGCGAGGTCGCGAATCTCGCGCTGTTCGGTGGTGAGCACGGTCAGCGAACCCCGTCGTAGTCGTGGAAGCCACGCCCGGTCTTGCGTCCCAGCCAACCGGCCGCCACGTACTGCCGGAGCAGCGGACAGGGGCGGTAGCGGTCGTCGCCCAGCTCCCGGTGCAGCACCTCCAGGATGTTCAGACAGGTGTCGAGACCGATCAGGTCGGCCAGGGCCAGCGGCCCCATGGGATGGTTCATTCCGAGTTTCATGACCGTATCGATGGCCTCGGCCTCCGCCACCCCCTCCATGAGCGCGAAAACGGCCTCGTTGATCATCGGAGCCAGGATCCGGTTGGAGACGAAGCCGGGAAAGTCGCGCACCTCCACGGGCACCTTGCCGAGCGCCCGGGAGAGCGTCATCACCGCTTCCGTGGTCGCGTCGTCCGTACGAAGTCCTCGGATGACTTCCACCAGCTTCATGACGGGTACCGGATTCATGAAATGCATCCCGATGACCTTTCCGGGACGTCCGGTTCGGGCCGCGATCGCCGTGATCGAGATCGAGGAGGTGTTCGAGGCGAGGATCGCGCCGGGCGGCGCGAACCGGTCGAGCTGTTCGAAGATCTCGTACTTGAGGCCGGCGATCTCCGGCACGGCTTCCACCACCAGACCGGCCCGGCTCACGCGTTCCAGCCCGGTTGCCGGCTCGACGCGGCCGAGCGCCCCGTCCCGCTCTACCGCGCTGATTCTCCCCTTCGACCGCTGCCGCTCCAGGTTGCGCGCGATCGTGGCGACGCCGCGGTCGAGCGCGCCGGGAGCCGAGTCCACGAGCACCACCTCCATTCCGGCCAGTGCGCACACGTGGGCGATGCCGTTCCCCATGGTGCCGGCGCCCACGACAGCCACTTGTTCGATCGTCATTCGGTCTCCTGTTCAGGTTCGACTGGCCCCTCCAGCCAACGTGCGGGCACAATCCGGGTTCGCGCCACGACCGGGATTGCCAGCGCCAGCGCGACGGTGGCGGCGAGTCCTCCTTCCAGTCCGAAGGCTCCCCCGGTCACCAGCGCCGCGCCCGTCTCAGTCACTTCCATCAACGGCGCATCCACCACCTTCAAACCGCTCACGGGAAGATCCGCCAGGAAGCCGGTCGCCAGGTTCCATCCCATGTGTACGCCGGTCGCCCACCACAGATCCCCCGTCTTCAGGCAGATCAGACCGAGCAGAATGCCGGCCAGCGCAATGTTCAGGAACGCCAGCCTCCCCACGTTGGGGTTTGCCCCGTGCAACAGCGAAAAGGCCGCCGAGGTCACCGCGAGGGCCGGCCAGCGGCCCCACCGGTCCACGAGCACTCGCAGGGGGTATCCCCGCAGGGCGATCTCCTCGCCCGCAGCCGCGGGGAGCAGGATCAGCGCAGTCCAGATTCCCGTAGCGGCATACTCGACGGCGGTGCCCTCTGCCGATCCGTACCGCAACCCGCCCAGGCCGACGGCGAACGCCAGAGCCGACAGGACGATGGCGATGCCGAGCAGCGTGCCGCGGAGCAGCCCCCTCCCCGCCGCCTGCCGCGGCAGCCCGATCGCCGGCAACGACCTCTTCCCGTCGATCCGCAGCACGATCGCACTCGCCACCACCGCGGCAACGAGCTGCAGCGACCCCTGCGCCGCCAGACTTGTCGGCATCCCCGCCAGGCCGAGCAGTACGACGGCCACGGCGATGAAGAGTCCCGCAAACCCGAACAGCCGAAGCAGGACGGGGACGACCAGGCTCCTGTCCGGACGGAGGCGCACGCCGGAGCCTGCTATCTATACCTCGCCTTTCGTGGACCGCCGGAAGAACCCGCGCCGCGCCACGACGTACACGATGGCGGCCTTGATCACCGCACCCGGCAGGAACGGCTGCACACCGGAGGCGAACACCTCGCGCGCATCCAGTTCGGTCATCGCCGACAGCCACGCGGCCCCCGAGGTGAAGATCGCGGCTGTGGCCACGAGAAGGGCCAACGCCGTCCGTACCCGACCTCTCTCACCTCCCGCGATCCAGCCCGCGAGCGCCGCCGCCGCGGGGAAGGCCATCAGGTAGCCGCCGGTTGGGCTCAACAACCATGGCAGGCCGGCTGCCCCCATCGCGAAAACGGGAACACCGGCCACTCCCAGTCCGAGATACAGGAGCTGCGAGGCCGCGCCCGCCGCCGACCCGAGCAGCACTCCCGCGAGCAGCACGAACAGCGTCTGCAGGGTCATCGGAACCGGGGTGAAGCCGAGGGGCACTGCGACGTGCGCGCCAAAGGCGGTCAGGGCCGCGAACACAAGAACCGCCAGGGGAACCGCAACGGGACGATACGCGGCCGGCAGACGCCAGAAGGGCGCCGCCAGGCGGCTCTCCGCCCCGGTTGCGGCGAGGTCCGCAGGGTTGTGAGACTGGATCATGCCATCTTCCTCGTTTCAGTTGGTCCGTACCGCCAGGGCCACCGCGTTGCCACCGCCGAGACACAGGGTGGCCATCCCGCTCTCCACGTCCCGCGCGGCCATCGCGCCCAGCAAGGTAACCAGAATCCGCGCACCCGACGCCCCTATGGGATGCCCCAGCGCCACCGCACCCCCCCGGACGTTCACGCGTTCGGGATCCATCTGCAGCTCTCGCATGTCCGCGATGGCCTGCACCGCGAACGCTTCGTTCATCTCGACCAGTCCGTAGTCTCCTATTTCGGTCCCTTCCCGCCGCATCAGGTTGCGGACGGCCCGGACGGGCGCGAAGAAGAGGTCGTGCGGCTCCGTGCCTCCCGCCGCGTACCCCGTTATGGTCGCCCGGAAAGGCAAGCCGTGAGCCGTGGCGTATTCCTGGCTGGAAACGACCAGCGCCGACGCTCCGTCGTTCAGTCCGGGCGCGTTCCCGGCGGTCACGACCAGTTCTTCGAGCCCCGGGGGAGCGTCACGCGGGAAGGCCGGACGGAGACGGCCGAGCGCCTCGAGCGAGGTGTCGCGGCGGGGGCCTTCGTCCGTGTCCACCGTAGTCGTGCCGCGCCGGGTCTCCACCTCGACCGGTACGATTTCCGGCCCGAACCCGCCCTCGTCGATCACGGCGACGGCCTTCCGGTGGGATGCGAGCGCAAACGAATCCGCCTCCGCGCGCGTGATGCGGGCCTTCGCGGCGGTGTACTCCGCGTGTCCACCCATGTGGCAGTCGGCGAAGGAGCACCATAGGCCGTCACGCACCAGCCCGTCCTGGACGGTCCGATCCCCGAACTTCACCCCGTCCCGCATCCCACGCAGGTAGTACGGCACGTTCGACATCGACTCGAACCCGCCGGCCACCACCAGGCGCGCGTCGCCCGCCTTCACCGCCTGGGCAGCGAGCATGACCGCCTTCAGGCCGGAACCACACACCTTGTTCACGGTGACCGCGGGGACGCTGGCCGGCACACCCCCATTGATGGCGGCCTGGCGGGCGGGGGCCTGTCCGGCACCCGAACTCACCACGTTCCCCATGATCACTTCGTCGATCTCGTTGACGTCAATGCCGGCGCGCGACACAACTTCGCGCACCACGACCGCACCCAGCCCGGGTCCGGAGAGGGGGCTGAGACCTCCCAGGAAGCGGCCGATCGGCGTGCGAACTCCGTCCAGGATTACGGGCGTGCGGGCAGGGTCGGGCACTGGTCGGGTCCTAAGCGGTCTCGGGGTTGGTCGCGTGGATGGAAAGTACCCAACAGTATACCAAGAGGCTCCCGTTCACGGCACTGGCCGGGGCCGCGGTTCCGGACAGGCCCCCGCGACCTCACGGGCGAGCCTTGGAACGCGCGCCCAGTCAGGTTCGCAGCGCCCACCATCCCCGTTACCCACGACGCCCCAACCCCTCTTGCGCGAAGAGGTCGCGTTGATGGCGAGCCCCCCGCGGAGGCCGGTACCGCTTCAGGGAACGCAGGTCCCCGATCCCCAGCGACTCCGCCCGGTCCAGCAGTCGCAGCAGTACGCGGGCAGTGGCGAGTGCGTCGCCGCGGGCCCGGTGGCGGCCGTCGATGGGGATGTCAAAGAATTCCGACAGCGCGTCCAGGTTGCGGTGGCGTAGCTCCGGCACCAGTCGCCGCGCCAGGCTGATCGTGCAGAGTCGCTCCACCTCGGGCACGTCACCGAGCGCATCTCCAAGCTGTGCCCGCAGCCATCCCCAGTCGAAACTCACGTTGTGGGCGACGAAGACCCGGCCGGCGATGCGCCGGAACACCTCCTCCGCGATCTCGTCGAAGGATGGCGCTCCGGCGAGCATCCGGTCCGTGATCCCGGTCAGCGCCACGGCCGGGCGCGGCATCCGGCGCCCCGGATGCACCAGCGTCTCGAACACGTCCCGGACCGCACCTCCCCACACCTCCACCACGGCCACCTCGGTCACGCGGTGTCCGCCCTCGTAGCGGCCACCCGTCGTCTCCACGTCCACGACCGCATACGACAGCCGCGACAGGAGCGCCCCGGGACGGCGGGCATCTTCGCGAAGCCTCCATACGCCGTCGCCGTCCACCTCGAACCGGTCGTCGCCGCCCAAAAGCGCGAAGACGGCCGCCGAGGCGGCGCCCGGATGACCGTTCAGGCCCAGTACGCGCCGTGCAAGCTCGGGAGTGGCGAGCGGACCGCCGCCCAACACCTCCCAGGCACTCTGCAGGAGAGAGCGACGTCCTGGCTCCGGTGTCATTCGCGTCGGCGGGCCAACGCGTAGGAGAGGCTCTCCAGCTCCACCAGCATGCTCACGTTGCGTAGCGCGACATCCGCCGGCAGGCGCAGTTGGACCGGCGCATAGTTCAGCACAGCCTTGATCCCCACCGCCACCACCCGGTCCACAAGCCCCTGCGCCACGGATGCGGGAACCGCAACGATAACGAGGTCGATCCGGTCCTCGCGCAGCGCTGCTTCAAGCTGGTGCTCACTCCGGATGCGGATCGCGCCGAGTCGGGTGCCGACCTTGCACGGGTCGTTGTCGATCACGGTCGTGATGTGGAAGCCGCGCCGGCGGAACGGTTCGTACTCGAAGAGCGCCGTCCCGATCCGTCCCGCACCCAGCAACGCGACCCGCCAGGTCGAGTCGAGTCCGAGCACGCCCCGGAGCACCTCGGTGAGTTCGGCCACCGAGTACCCCAATCCGCGTTTGCCGTACGAACCCAGGTGGGAGAGATCCTTCCGCACCTGGGCCGCGGTCGTCCCCCCCTTCTCGGCAAGCGCGCTGCTGGCGACGCTGCTCACGCCAAGACGTCCGAAGTCCTCCAGGAACCGGAGGTAGAGCGAAAGACGACGGACCGTCGCATCCGGGATTCGGCTTGTGAATTCGTTCACAAGCTGAAGCTAGCGTTGTGTGAACGAATCCGCACGAGCACCGGGAACGGGGAGGCGCCGGGGTGGCAAGGCGCGACGAGAGGTGAATAGCAGGGCTATTCGCCCGAGGAGCAACGCACGGCCGCCACGCGACCTGACTACCAGTCGATCGTATAGTCGAGCTCCATGGTACATTCGTGGTCGCTGACCGCTTCGGTCGTTGTGGTGACCCGGCGGATGGTCACACGCCGTCCGGCCCAGAGGTTCGAGAAGTGATCGCTGCCTAGCGGGACCCCGTCGATGAAAAAGTGGACGGTGAGATCGACAAGGTGGATGTATTCGCCGGCCTCGATCCAAGCCTCGATCTCGACGTCGGTGTAGCCCTCACGCTCTTCCGCATCGCAGGTGGTAATCTCTCCGATCCACGGCAGCACTGAAGCGACATGATAGACCACCGTGGCCGAATCCTCTCTGAACGGCACCGTGGCGGTGAGTTCGACATCGGCCTTGCCCTCGCCGACGCCCGTCAGGATCACGTCAAAACCGTCGATCGCCGCGGTGACGATCGACGTGTCCTCGCTCACCGCCGAATAGACCGCCTCGGAGTGCTCGAACGGGTGGTCCCAGCACGGCGTAACCCTCCTGTCGTGCCCAACGGCGGCTACGTAGGGCCGCGAAGCAGGGCAAGGAAAGTAGTCGCAGCTGCCCCAAGTGCACTCGTCACAGGCATTGACGCCGAAGACAAGCAGCAGAATCGGGAAACGTCGGATCCACATGGGTGCGGCGTACCCCATTATCCCCGTATCGTTCCCGACTTTCAGGTGCTCCGCCGCGCTGGCGGCCCTTCAGGGCGCCGGCTGATCCTCCAGCAACGCCGCGGCGAGGGCCATGAAGTCCTCAGGCGACAGCCGTTCGGGTCGCAGGGCAGGAGCCAACCCGAGCCCGGCCAACACATCTTCGATGCGACCGCGCGGACACCGCAGATCCGGATGCCGCGCCAGAATGGTCCCCAACTGCTTGCGGCGCCACGAGAAAGCCGCGCGCGTCAGGACGCGGACACGCGCGGCGGCGGTGCGAGTCAGGCGCGGGGGCGAGCGCGGCGTGATCCGCATCGCCACCGAGTCTACCCGGGGAACCGGCCGAAAGGCGGAGCGCGGCACCCTGCAGATCCGCGACGGGCGCGCGTGCAGTCCCACGCCCACCGAGAGGGCGCCGTAGGTGCGTGTCCCGGGCCCCGCGAGGATTCGCCCGGCCACCTCTGCCTGCACGGTCAACACGATGTCGCGCGGGTACGGCAGCCGCAGCAGCCGAAAGATGATCGGGGTGGTGATGTTGTAGGGGATGTTGCCGACGATCGTGGTGCGGCCCCACTCGCTACCCAGAGACGCGAGATCCAGCGACAGGACATCGCCGTGCACCACCGTGACATGTGCGTCCGCTTCGTAGCGGGACGCCAGTTCGGCCGCCAGTTCATCGTCAAGCTCCACGACGGTCAGCCGTACCCGGCGGTCGACCAGGTGCCCGGTCAGCGCCCCGCGCCCGGGCCCGATCTCAAGTACCGGCTCGTCCTCGCCGGCCCGCACCGCCCCGGCGATCTTGCGCTGAAGGTTGGGGTCCACCAGGAAGTTCTGTCCCAGCGAGCGCTTGGGGCGGCGACGTGCGGCCACGCGCTGTCTACTCCGCCCGTACCACGACGGCCGTGCGATCGTCCGCGGGAATCAGGGGCACCGATTGCGCCGAGATTTCGAAGAGGCGGTCCAGGATCTCCACGGCGGGCTCCCGGTGATTCCGCGCGACCGTCTTCAGGACCAGGTCTTCGCCGCTCTTTCGCCCCCTCCGGGCCACCGTATCCGACAGCCCGTCGGTGAAGAGAAGCAATAGGTCCTCACCAGGCGCCCACTTCACCCGTGCATCACTGAACGGTGCTCCCCCGATCCCCATCGGCGGGTCCGTGGCGAGAAGGCGTCTCGTCGTCCCGGATGGTTCGACGATGAACGCGTGCGGGTGGCCGGCGTTCGCGTACACCACCTCGGGCATGCCGGGCGACAGTACGCAGTAGCACAGCGACAGGTACATCTCGGTCGATTCCAGTTCGTCGCCGATCGCGCGGTCCAGGTGTTCGAGCACCGTCGCGGGGTCCCCACCCTGCTGCGCGGAGATCGCGGCCGCGCTCATGACCAGCGCCATGATCAGCGCGGCTGGGAACCCGTGCCCGGAGACGTCGCCGATCATGACGCCGGTCCTGCCGCCGGGCAGCTGCAATACCTGGTAGAAGTCGCCTCCCACCGATTCGGCCGGCACGACGCGCGCCGCCGCCTCCACGCCCCGGACGCGCGGAATGGGGGGCAACAGCTTCATCTGAAGGTCGTGGGCGAGTTGCATTTCCCGCGACAGGCCGTCGAGCGCTTCTCCTTCGCCGGATTGCCGTTCGACTCCGGGCATTCCGGCGGCGTCCGGCTGGCTGTCCACCTCATCCGGCAGCGGCGGCGGAAGCGAAACCGAGGGGCCGGGAAGATCCCTCAACACCAGGGTGACCGCGTTGCCCGCATCGTTGAAGTGCACCTCGTCCATGAGTGCACGCATCAGAAAGATCCCCCGTCCGCTGTCCTTGGCGATGTTCTCCGGAAGGCGCGGATCGGGGACTGCGCCGGGATCGAATCCCCCACCCTCGTCGCTCACCCGGGCTGTCACCTCACCAGGCCGCACCCGCAGTTCGATACGCACGCGTTTCCCGGGGTCGTCCACGTTGCCGAAGAGAATCGCGTTGGAGATCGCCTCGGTGAGGCCCACGCGGAAGTTGAAGAGAAGGCGGTCCCTGTCGAGACCTGCCGGCGCACAGCATGCAACCGCGCGCTCCACCATGCCTTCTATGGCGTCGATTTCGCTGGCGAGATGAAGGACAACCGTGCCGGACGCTTCCGGGATGCGTTCGTGGGCCGGGTCCGACGCCCCACCGCGCGGCGGGGACGTCGGCGCATCCGTAGTCCTTGCCACCCGCCGCTACTCGTCGAGGGCTTCCCCCAGGTCGTCACAGATCCGGAAGAAGGTATCGAGCTTGGTCAGTTCGAAGAGTCGCTGCAGATCGGGGTTGAGCGAGGCCAGCCGCAGGTCCCCGCCCTGCGCCCGAACCTCCTTCGAGAGGGTGATCAGGACGCCCAGCCCCGACGAGTCGATGTAGCCGGTGCGCGAGAAGTCGATGACGAAACGGCGCGCGCCACCCTCGAGGGCTTCGAGCATCATGCGTTTCAGTTCGTGGCGGTTCCCGACGATCAACTGCCCGTCGACATCGTAGACGGTGACGCGCCCGACGGTTCGTTCTCTGAAGGACATGGTGCCTCTTCCGGCCGAGGTGGTCTGGGGTGATTGCAAGTCAAGTATCGGCGAACCCAAAATACGGAAGCGGGCGGTTACGTGCAGGCATGCCTGGCCGGGCTCCGTGCCCTGGACCGAGAGCCGCTCCCGTCCGCCATCAGGGCCGTGATTGCCGCCACATGCAGGATGTCCTCCACCGACGCCCCCCGCGACAGGTCGTTCAGCGGGAACCTCAGTCCCTGCAGAATGGGGCCGAGAGCCGTCGCCCCGGCAAGCCTCTCCACGAGCTTGTAGGCGATGTTACCGGCGTCGAGAGAGGGGAAGACCAGGACATTGGCGCTTCCTCCCGCTACGGATCCGGGCGCCTTGACCCGGGCCACCTCCGGGATCAGTGCGGCGTCCGCCTGCAGTTCGCCGTCCGCGGAGACCTCGGGGAACGCTTCGCGAAAGCGCTCGACGGCCTGGCGTACCCGTTTGACCGAGCGCCCCGCCCCGCTCCCCCGCGTGGAGTACGAGAGGAATGCCACGCGGGGCTCGTCCCCCACGACCCGGCGGCGAAGACGCACCGCCTCGCCCGCAATCTCCACGAGGCTTCGCGGCCCCGGATTGGGCACCACCCCCGCATCGGTGAAGGTCAGCACCTCGGAACCCCGGCCCCGGAAGTCCCCGACCTCCATGAAGAAGGACGACGACAGCGTACGCACTCCCGGCCTCAGTCCGACCCCCCTCAAACCCACCCGGATCACCTCTGCGCTGGTATGCACCGCACCCGCGACCACACCGTCCACGACCCCCTCGGTTAGCATCCCGGCCGCACGCCTCAGCACGTCTCCCCCACCGGCCTCCACCACCACCGGATCGACCACCTCGCGGCGGCGCAGTACAGCCACCGCCTCCGCCACGCGCGGATCATCCCCTTCGGGAAAGGCGATCCTCCGACCGAGGCGTCTCGCCCGCCCTTCGAGGCACGCGGTGAAGGTCACGAAAAGCGGCGCTGCAACCGTTCCAGCACCAGCGGCGACACGAAGGTGCTGACATCGCCTCCCAGGGACGCCACCTCCCTTACCAGCGTCGCGGAAATGAAGGAGTAGTGCACCTCCGGCGTCAGGAAGATCGTCTCCACCTCGGCCCACAGTTCACGGTTCATCTGCGCCATCTGGAACTCGTAGTCGAAGTCCGACACGGCCCGGAGCCCGCGAATGATGAAACGGGCTCCCTCGTGGCGGGCGAAGTCGACGAGGAGCCCGGAGAAGGATACGCACTCCACCCGGGGTTCGCCGGCAAAGACCTCCCGCATCATCTCAAGCCGTTCCGGGACAGGAAACAGACTGCCCTTCGGCTGCGTGGCGATCTCGGCCACGCCCACGACCAGGCGGTCGCAGAAGCGGAGCGTCCGCCGAACCACATCCTCGTGGCCCAGGGTAACCGGGTCGAAGGATCCCGCGTACACGGCGATGATGGGCCGGTGAGCCCTGGAAGCCCCCGGCTCCCCGCTGGAGGAATCCTGCCCGGACTGTCGAAAATCGCATTTCGTCATGAAACCAGTTCCTTGCCGCGGCCGGTGAGACGGCGTTGGGCTCCGGGCCGGAGCGCGACCGCAGTCAGCACGGTATCGCCGTATCGGCGTTGCCGCACGGGGATGTCCCGGGGGAGCGCCTCGTCGGCACGGTGCTCGATCCACAGTTCACCGGCGAAGGGCCGGCGCGCGTAGAGGGCCACAAGGCGGCGGGCGTGACCCATACCGTAAGGCGGATCGGCCAGCGCGAGATCGCAGCGGGACGGGTCCAGCCCTTGCAGATGGACGAGGGCGTCACCGCGGACCACAGAGGTGACCCGCCCCGCGCCGAGGGACCGGATGTTACGTTCCAGCACCCGGATCGCCCGGCTGCTCCGTTCCACGAAGGTGACGTGCGCCGCGCCCCGGCTCAGCGTCTCCAGTCCGAGCGCTCCGGATCCGGCGAAGAGGTCGGCGACGGCGGCGTCCCCGATGCGGTGTCCGAGGATCGACATCCAGGCTTCGCGCACGCGGTCCGTTGTGGGGCGCACGCCCCGGCCCCGGACCGGAGCCAGCCTGCGGCTCTTCCATTTGCCGGCAATGATTCGCAACGGCTCGCTCTCGGTTGGCGGGGGATCGGCTGGTTTCAGTCGGACGGGCGGATGTCCACCGCCTTCGCCTCGACCCTGGTCACACCTCTGAAGGTATTCTCCAGGAGCGTGAAGGCCACGTCCACCGGCCGATTTGCGATTGCTTCCAGCGAAACACGTTCCACGAGGCGAAAACCGATCGCCCCCAGCACTGTGCCGTTCTGGACCATGCGGAACTTGAGGTGGCCGCCGTCCAGTACCCGCGGGGGGTTGGCGAACCGGAGCTGCCGCGCCATGAAGACGGGTTCGCGGTTACCCCGGCCGAACGGGCCCGCGTAGCGCATGTAGCGGGTCAGCTCGAGGTCGACCTCGTCCAGGCCGATCTCGGCGTCCACGTGCAAAACCGGCCGCGGCTGCGCACCCCCGAGGCGCTCGCGGGCAACTGCCTGGAAGGCCTCGCGGAAGGGGGCGATCCGGTCGCGGCGGATGTCCATTCCGGCGGCCTGGTGGTGGCCCCCGAAGCGATCGAGGTGCTCCGCGCAGGCGGATATGGCCTCGTGGAGATCGAAGGGCGGGATCGATCGCGCGCTCCCCCGCCCCACTTCCCCGTCCATGGCGATCACCACCGCCGGTCGATGGATGCGCTCCACCACCCGCGACGCCACGATGCCGATCACCCCCGGGTGCCATCCATCTCCCGCGACCACCACCGCCCGGTCTCTCGCCGGATCGTAGCTCTCGCTGAGCAGGGCCAGTGCCTCCTCGGCGGTCCGCCTCTCCAGGTCGCGCCGCTCGCCGTTGTTCCGCTCCAGCACACCCGCCAGACGGCCGGCCTCGGCAGGATCGTCGGTAAGCAGCAGGCGGAGCGCCTGCTTCGCGTCTCCCACCCGCCCCGCCGCATTGATGCGCGGGCCGATCCGGAAGGCAACCGCCTCGGCTTCCAGGGGAGTTCCGGGAGCGATGTCGGCGCTCCTCATCAGCGCCGCCAGACCGCACCGCCCCGTCCCGGAGAGCACCCGCAGGCCATAGCGCGCCAGGGTGCGGTTCTCGCCCTGCAGCTTCATCTGATCGGCGATCGTGGCCACCGCCACCAGGTCGAGGTAGTCCCAGGCTTCATCGGCAGGCCGTCCCAGGGCGCGCGCCACGAGCTGGCCGACCTTGAAGGCGACCCCCGCGCCGCAAAGGTCCTTGTTGGGATAGGCGCACCCCGGGCGGTTGGGATTGACGACCGCCAGTGCGTCGGGAAGGCGCGCCCCGGGCGCATGGTGATCCGTGACGATGACGTCCATCCCCGCATCCGCGGCCATACGCACCGGCTCCAGTGCGACGATGCCGCAATCGACGGTTACCAGCGCGGATGCACCCCGGGCCGCGGCGCGTTCGACACCCGTGCGGGACAGGTCGTAGCCGTGAAGGAACCTGTCCGGGACGATTGGTTCGGCCCTTCCACCGAGTGCTCGGATCCAATGGGTCAGGAGCGCTGTTCCCGAGATGCCGTCCGCGTCGTAGTCGCCGTGGACCACCACCAGCTCGCCACGTTCGATGGCCCGGACGATGCGCCGCGCGGCCACGTCGGCACCCCGCAGGAGAGCGGGATCGTGCAGCGAGGTGAGGAGGGGACGCAGGAAGGATCTCCCCTCTTTCGGCGTTGTGAACCCGCGGACGGCAAGCAGCCGGCACAGGGGTGCGGGCAACCGCAGGCTGCGCTCCAGGTTGCGGACCGTGTCCGGATCCGGGGGAGGCCGAAGCTTCCAGACGGGCCGCGCGACGAACGCGGCGTCGTTGCCGGCGGCCCCGCGATTCACCCTGTGCGGAGTCCCAACGTTCTCAGGCGGAGGCTTCGGCCCCGTGCAGCGACGGGGACCCGGACGCGGCGGGCGACACCGGTGCGGTCACGATGACTCCGCACGCCTCACACCGGACAAGCGGCGCCCGTGTACGAATCTCGTTCTGCAACTGCAGCGGAATCACCGAGAAGCAGGCGCCACACGCACCGTCCTCGGTCATGGGAGCAACCGCGACCCGGCGCCCTCCCTGCGCCAGATGGTCGTAGGCACGCAGATACCGCGGGTCGATCGCGGCCGCGAACTCCTCTCGCCGCTTCTCCAGTGCGGCGGCCTCCGCCAATGCCAACTCCCGCTCCGCCACCAGTTCATCCCGGCGGGGCCCGACCGCGGCGCGCGCCTCCTCCAGCCGCGCTCGCTGGTCCTCGAGGCGCTCCTCGAACCTGGAGATCTGGTCGAGGAGATTGACGACCTCCTGCTCTTCCTGGTCGACGGCCCGCCGCAACAGCCCCAGTTCGGCCTGTACCGCAGCCTCCTCGCGAACGGTTCTTACCAGGTTCAGCCTCTCCTCCAGGCGGTGCACGCGGGTCCGTTTCTCCTCGGCCGCCAGCCTCAGGCGCCGCTCCTCGAGGCGCAGGTCGCGGACCCGGTTTTCGGTCACGCCGACATCATCGGCCAGGCGAAGGGCAGGCGCTTCGACCTCCTCGAGCATGGGATCGTAGGAATCGATGCGGTCGCGAATCTCCCGAGTCTTTCTGTCCATGGTCTGGAGCTCCAGCAGCCGGCTGGAGACCGGGCCGTCCTCAAGCGTCACTTTCTGTCTTCTCCCCCCTGTCGTTTTCTTCCCAGGTTCGACAGAACCCTGCCGGACCGGCGCCAATCAACCGGCAAGGCCTGCCGTTCCTTCATCAATTCTTCCTTATCCCGGATCAGCCTGCGCAGTTCCCCGGTTCCCGAGCGCCGGATCTCCACTTCCAGCGCATCGAGGCGCCGGCTGATCCGGTTGCCCTCGATCTTCGCCACAGTATCGTCGAAGACCCGGGCCGGATCGGCAAGCGACTCCGGATGCGCCCTCAGTTCCTCGAAGCGTTGCACGGCTTCGGGCATGGTCGCTTCCGGCAGGGACACGAGGTCCGGGCTGGCGATCAACGCCTCGAAGATCACACGGTTGACGCCGTCCTCCAAATCCGAGGGGCCTATGCGCTCTGCGGCCTTCTCGATCCATTCGCGATTATTTACCAGCAGACGAAGCAGGCCCGTTTCCTCTCCCAGACCGCGAAAACGGGGCAAAGGGCCTGTCGGGGTGGCCGCGGCGCTGCTCCGCCGGGGGGGACGGATCGACGATGTCCCTATCTGTTCCAGCAGCGTCTCCCTCCGCACCCCCGTGAGTTCGGCCACTCGCGCTACGTAGATGTCGCGCAGCGAAGGGTCGCGTGCCGCCCGCAGGGTGACCAGCAGCTTGTCTCGGGCTCGGATCTTCTTGAGGTTCGACTCGAAGTAGCCGAGTTCCTCCAGCATGGCGACCTTGCGGTCCATTACGTCGACAGCCTGGGACACGAACCCGCGGATGGCGTCCGCCCCGCCGGAGCGGGCTACGGAATCGGGATCTTCTCCATCCGGAAGCGTAACTACCGCCGGGTGCAGCCCCTGTTCCAGCAGCGTGTCCGCAGCCTTGAAGGTCGCCCTCTGGCCCGCCGGATCGCTGTCGAAGAGCAGGTGCACCTGCGTCGTGTACCGCTTCAGCAGGCGGGCATGCGCTTCGGTCAGTGACGTACCCAGCGGCGCGACCACGTTGCGGACGTCCACGGCCGCCAGCGAGACCACATCCATGAAGCCCTCGACGACCATCACCGAGGCGTCGCGGCGGATGTGGTTGCGGGCCCAGCCCAGCCCGTACAGGACTTCCCCCTTGTGGAAGATCGGGCTCTCCGGCGAGTTGAGGTACTTGGGCGACCCCTTGCCCTCCTTGCCCAGGAGCCGCCCGCCGAAGGCCAGCACGCGGCCGGAGACCGATTCGATCGGAAACACGATGCGGTTGCGGAAGGCGTCGTACGGTTCACCCCCTTTTTCGCTCTTCTTCAGAAGACCAAGCTCAAGGAGGATTTCCTGGTCCAGACCGTGTACCGACGCGGCCTCGCGGAAGGCGCCCCAGTCGTCGGGTGCGAATCCCAGCCCGAAGCGCTCGCCAGCCTCGCGGCCGATTCCCCGCCCTTCCAGATAGGCGCGCGCGGCCCCCCCGCCCTCCCACTCCCACAGTCGCTCCCGGAAGAAGGCGTTGGCGTGCGCGGACGCCTCGTAGTAGGGACGCCAGGGGTCTTCCCTGCCCCGCCCCCGCCTGACCTCGCGGACATCGACCCCGCTGCGCGCCCCCACGTACTTGACCGCGTCGACGAAGCTCATCCCCTGATGCTTCATGAGGAAGGAGAATACGTCCCCGGACTCTCCCGACGAGAAGTCGTGGAAGAACGCCTTGGCTGGGATCACATAGAAAGAGGGCGTCTTCTCCTTCTTGAACGGGCTCAGCCCGCGGAACTCCCTGCCGGCCTTCTTGAGCTGGACGAACTCGCCGATCACCCCGACGATATCGGCCCTCGCGCGAACCTCCTCGACGACGTCATCCGGAATCATGCCAGCCTCGCCACGGTCACCCCGAAGCCGCCCTCGCCCGGTTTGCCCGCGCGAAACCGCTCCACCCGCGCGTCGCGTCCAAGCACCACGGCAACCCGTTCGCGCAGGGCTCCCGTCCCCTTGCCGTGAATTACCCGCAGCTCCCGCAGGTCGGCGACGGTGGCCGCGTCCAGGGCGCGGGAAAGGGCGAGTTCCGCTTCGTCGGCGCGCTGGCCGCGCAGGTCCACCTCGGTGGATGGCGCCTTCCCCGCGTGGGTCCAGAGGGCCGAACCGGCGGTGCGCGGCGCCGCACCCCCGTCTTGCCGTACTTCTTCTCCATCGCCATCCGGCGCCAGCCAGTCCCTCCCCACTCGCAGCTTCATGCCACCCACATTAACGACCACGCGCCCCCCGTCCACCGCCACCACCGTTCCACGGGCGCCCGAGTCGACCATCCGCACGTGGGCGCCCGGCTCCAGGGACGGATCGCCGGCCGGAGCCGTACGCGGCCGGGTCGGGACCGGATCTTCCAGCTCTCGAGCCGCATCCTCAACCGTGCGGCGCGCCTTGCGAGAGGCCTCGCGCAGCACCTCGCCCTCGCGCACCCGCCTCTCAAGACCGGCGATCGCCTCATCAACTCTCGCGCGGGCCTGCAAGAGCATTCGGCGGGCTTCGATCCGGGCCATCGAGGCGTGCTTCTCCTCGGCCAGGCGTAGCGCCTCCTCGCGCCTCTCCAGCTCCATGCACAGCGCGGCAGTGCGTTGCTGCTCGCCCTCCACGTCGGCCAGCATCCGCGACAGCCGGCTCTCCTTGCGCTCCAGGGTCTCCAGCAGGTCGTCCAGGCGGGCGTCGGCGTCGTCGCGGTAGGCGTCGGCCCGGTCCAGGAGCTCATTCGGGAAGCCCAGGCCGCGCGCGATCGCGAGGCCGTAGCTACGCCCCGGACGACCCTTGCTGAACCGGTAGGTGGGCCGGAGACGATCGCCGTCGAAGTGCAATGATGCGTTCACGATGCGATTGCCGGGCGCCGCGAGGCGCTTGAGTCCGCCCAGGTGCGAGGTCACCACCGCGGTGCATCCGCGTTCGGCGAGCGTCTCCACCAGGGCGCGCGCCAGGGCCTCTCCCTCCTTCGGGTCGGTACCCGCTCCGGGCTCGTCGATGAGGACGAGCGACCGGGAACCCGCTTTCTCCAGAATCCGGGCGAGACCCTTCAGGTGGGCGGAGAAGGTCGACAGACTGTCGGCGATGGACTGCCCGTCTCCCGATTCGGCCAGGAAGGAATCGAAGACCGGAAGCCGGCTCCCGGGTCCCACGGGCGGGATCACCCCCGACTGTGCCAGCGCCGAGACCAGCCCGACCGACCGCAGGAAGACCGTCTTGCCGCCGGTGTTCGGGCCCGTGACGACCAGCACCCCCTCGCCGGTGCCGAGATCGAGATCGAAGGGGACCGCATCCGCCCCCGCCGCGACCAGCAGCGGGTGCCGCCCGTTCCGTATGCACAACCGCCCCTCGGCGATTTCGGGAACGCTCCCGTCCCAACGGCTCGCCGCACGGGCGAGCGCGACACGGCGGTCCATCTCGGTGAGCGCCGCCAGGGAATCTCCCAGGGCTTCCGCGAAGGGGCGGCACCGGTCGCTCAGATCACGCAGCACGCGATGAACCTCCCGCGCCTCGGCCCGCTCGAGCGCCCGCACCCGGTTCATCATCTCGATGGCCGACGGCGGCTCCACGAAGAGAGTGGCCCCGGAGGACGACTCGTCGTGGACGTACCCGCCCACCGTGCGGCGCCCCTCCCGGCGCAGAGGGATGACATAGCGCCCCTCCCGGATCGTGACCGACGCCCCCGAGACCCTGTAGCGATCGCTCAATCCATCAAGCAGCTTCTCCAGATGCGCCACGACGCGGTTGTGGGCTCCGGCGAGCCCGCCGCGGATACGCGCCAACTCCCGGCTGGCCGTGTCCAGGACGGCGCCGTCCGCGTCCACGGCGCGGGCGATCGCGGTTTCGAGCTCCGGCCGCGTGACAAGGCGGCCCCGGATCGCCTGGAGCGTCGGCAGGCCGACGGCCCCATCTGCGAGCTGGCCCCTCAGCGCACCGCCGGCTTGCAGCAGGCCACCGAGTCCGGCCAGCTCGTCCGGCGCCAGGACCGACCCGTCCACATCCAGGCGCCCGATCGCGACCCCGGCCTCCGGCACGTCCGGGAGCACCCAGTCGTCGCGGGCCGCCAGGAACCGTCGAGCCTCGTCCACCTCCGTCATCCGGTCGCGAACCCGGTCAGGCTTCGACGAGGGCTGGAGCGCGAGGACCGCCTCCCTCCCTCCGCGGGTCGTCGCAAAGCCGGCGACGTACTCCAGCACCCTTCGGAAGTCGAGGATCCGGAGGGCGTTCATCGCTGGCCGCCAAGCTCCTCCCGCACGATCGCCGACGCGGCCCTGCCGTCGAAGCGGCCGCGAATCCTCGGCATCAGCCCGGACATCACCGCCCCCATGTGACCCGCACCGGCCGCGATCAATTCCCGCACCATCTCCCGCACCTGCTGCTCGTCCAGTTCGGCCGGGAGGTATGCGCGCAGGATCCTCGCCTGTTTCTCCTCCCGCGCGGCGAGCTCGGGGCGGCCTCCATCCCTCATCTGGACGGCCGCGTCCAGACGCTGCTTGACCGCCCGGGCCAACACGCCGCGGACGCCGTCGTCATCGAGGCCGCCACCCGTTTCGATTTCCCGGTTGCGGACCTCGGCCAGCGCGGTGGACAGCACCAGGGTGCGCTCCCGGTCCCTTCCGCGCCTGGCGTCGTTGAGGTCCGACCGCAAACTGTCCTTGAGTGAAACCCTCACGGTGTCCTCCGCGCGTCGCGGCTGCCAGGTCTTCCGTCCGGCAACCCATGGTCGGTTGGACGCCGACGATTCGGACTCACCCCGAACCCGGCATCCTGGAATTTGGGCAATACGGGCCGACGTGGATCAGCGGCACATCACCACCCCCGCCCGCGCGTCAGCGAAATGTCCCATCCAACCATATCCGCCGCCGCATCGAGCGGGTAGAGTTGCTACCACCCCTCTCCCAGGACCACATCGAGGAATCCCATGTTGAAGTTGACCGATTGCATCGTGGACATCGTCCGCCGGTGCGGACCGGGCGTCCTTCCGGCAAGGAAGCTCCGAGAGGAGCTCCTGCGCCGCCGCCCAGCCATCACGCTGAGTCCGGACAAGCTTCAGCGGGTGGTCGAACAGTCGCACGGCCGTCTGCTTCTCCTGGAGGTGGAGTGGGACGCACTGGAGCACAGGCGGGGCACCGTGCCGGTCGAGAGTTGGGTCGTTCTGATGTCCGCGGAGGACGCACCCGACAGTTCGCTACTGGCGGCTTCGCTGTGGCAAAGCCTGTCTGCGCTGGCCCGGGAAGTCGACACCACATCGAGGATCCAAGTGTGCCGGTGGGCGATCAAGGCCGAGGAGGCACACCGGCTCACCCACCCTTGAGCGGCCTGGACTGCTTGCGGCGGAAATCTGTCCCCCGGGCTCCTACCCCAGCGCTTCCCTGACCCTGGACCAGAAGCCTCTTCGCCTCTCCCGGTCGATCTTTCCGGGAGCGGGGTCCTCCACCTCGCGCAGCTCGCGGATGAGCCGCGCCTGCTCCGAGTTGAGGCGCTCCGGCACCCACACCGCAAACCGTACGAGGAGGTCGCCGTGGCGGCGGCCGTTCAGTTCGGGCAGACCCTCTCCCCTCACCCGGATGACCTCCCCACTCTGCACCCCCGCCGGGACCTCCACCTCGGTCGTGTCACCGTCCACGGTCGGAACCTGCAGGTCGGCTCCCAGCGCGGCCTGGCCGAAGGTGAGGGGGACTTCCACGATCAGGTCGATTCCGTCCCGGGTGAAGCGGTCGTCCCCCGCGACTTCGAGGAGTACGATGATGTCGCCGCGGGGACCGCCCCGCGGGCCCACGTTGCCCTCCCCGCGCAGCGTGATGTAGTTCTCCGAAGACACGCCCGCCGGCACGTTCACCTGGATCTGCCGGTCGGCGCGGGTGCGGCCTTCGCCGTGGCAGCCCTGGCAGTGTTCGGAGATGACCGTGCCCTCGCCGCGGCAGCGGCGGCACGGCGCCACGCTCACGAACTGTCCGAAGACCGAGCGTTCGACCCGGCGCTCTTCGCCCGAACCCTGACAGTTCGCACACGGGTGTGGACGGGCGCCGTCCTTCACGCCGGTTCCGCCGCAGCCGTCGCAGGCCTCGAGGACCGCCACCCGCACCTTCCTCGACACACCCCTGCGGACATCGCGGAGGGTGAGAGGGAGCTTCAGGCGCAACGACTTTCCGCGCATGGGGCGGTTGCCGCCCCGGCGCCCGCCGAAGAGGCTCTCGAATCCCCCGAACCCGCCGAAGTCCCGCATGAAGACCTCGAGCGCGTCGGAGAAGTCGAACCCGCCTCCGAAACCCCCCTGACCCCGCAGCCCCTCCTTGCCGTAGCGGTCGTAGCGGGCCCGCTTGGCCGGATCCCTCAGGACCTCGTACGCCTCGGTGACCTGCTTGAAACGTTCCTCGGACTCCCTGGATCCTTCGTTGCGATCCGGGTGATGCTCGAGCGCGACCTTGCGGTACGCCTTCTTGATATCTTCCTGCCCCGCGTCGCGCGGCACCCTGAGCAGTTCGTAGTAGTCGGCCATCTTCTTCTATTCCCGGTCGGCGCCCGGTCAAGGCTCCAACATGCTTGTAACCAGTGAGGACGTGTAGTCCACGATCGCGATCACCTTTTCGTAGGGCATACGCGTCGGTCCGATGACGCCCACGACTCCCCGGAGACCACCGAGCCGGTAGCCCGAGGTGACGAGCGTGAACCCGGCGAGTTCCGGTGCATGCTCGCCTCCTATGGTAACATACGGGCCACCCCCCGCTACGCGTTTCCCCAGCACGCGGGCGAGCAGTTCCTTCTGCTCGGTCAGCGCGATCAGGTCCCTGAGGCGTTCGTTGTTGGCGAATTCGGGCTGCCCCGCGATCGCCGAGGTCTGTCCCAGCACCACCTGGTCCTGCGACGCGGTGCCCGGACCGAAGAACTCGTCGCTCGATTCCACGAAGATGTTGAGGATGTCGCGGGCCGCCGGATCCTCCACTGCGTCGCGCAGACGCTCCCCGAAGGATCGCCGGATCTCCGCGAAGGTGAGGCCGGCCAGGCGTTCGTTGAGCACCCGTTGCAGCCCATTGAGGACATCGGCGGGGACATCACCCGGAAGGTCGACGTAGACGGTGCGCACCATTCCGCTCCGCACGGTCACGATCATGAGCACCTTGCTGGACGACACCCGGATCAGGTCGATCTTCTCCAGGCAGGCGGCGTCGAGACGCGGTACGGAACCGACGCCCAGCTCGTTGACCAGGATTCCCAGTGCGCGGGTGGCGCTTTGGAGAATCCGCTCCAGCGTCGAGTCTCCCGCCGTGAGCTCACGTTCGATCAGCGACTTCTCGACCTCCGTCAGCGACTCGGGTTTCACCACCTTGTCCACGAAGAAGCGGTAGGCCATGTCGGTGGGAACCCTGCCCGCGGAGGTATGGGGATGCGACAGGTACCCTTCGTCCTCGAGGTCGGCCATGGTGTTGCGGATGGTGGCCGCCGAAACCCCGAAGTTGTATCTCCTGGCCAGGGTGCGGCTTCCGGCCGGCTCGGCCGTCTCCACGTAGGTGCGTACGACCGCCTCGAGAACCCCGCGCTCGCGCCCGGTTAGCGGACTGCCCTTTGTGCGCCTTCGCAAAGCCATTACCGCATCTTCTCGCTGCCAAGCCAACTGCCTCTTTTCCGACCGCCGCCGGCCCCACCCCTCACCGTGTCCGTCGCGACCAGGGGTTCCGCCACGGAACGCCATAGTCTGAACTTCCCATTCCACGGCATGCCGTCAAGCACCCCCGTGCATGGGCAGGGCCGGCCGTGCCCCGGGGCCGGTGCAGTCCTGAAGCGCTGGGCCCGCCGCCGAACCGGCACCACTTTCGATACCCGGGCTTGCCAGATTCGATTCCAGCTCGACCGTGAGCTCGTCCAGGAGGAGCCACCCCGGGGGCGTCAGGCGTATCCGCCCGCCGGTGCGCTGAGCCAGGCCCTCGGCCTCCCAGCGGCGCAGAACCGGCCGGGCCGCTTCTGCTTCCAGTCGCTCCTCCTCCAGCCCCCCCATCGTGCGCAGTCCCAGCCATAGCGACTCCAGGCGCAACTGTTCGGCGGTGAGCACCTCTTCACCCGCCCGGGTCCGGCCCGACCTCGTGATCCCTTCGGCGTAGGCGGCCCAGTCACGCTCGTTCCACCAGCGCCGTCCCTCGTGATAGCTGTGGGCGCCGTTTCCCAGACCCAGGTACGGCGAGCCCTCCCAGCATGCGCGGTTGTGACGCGACGCGAATCCGGGCAGCGCGAAGTTCGATACTTCGTAGTGGCGGTACCCAGCGCGCGACAGGGTCTCGGCCGCGTGGAGATACTCGTCGCGGTAGCGTTCGCCGGCGGGCATCCGCGCGCGGCCCCGGCGGACGTCCCGGTGCAGCGGCGTTCCCTTCTCCACCGTGAGACCGTAAAGGGAGATGTGCGGCACTTCCAGATCAAGGGCGCGCGCCACATCGTCCTTCCACGAGCGCCGGACATGATCCGGAAGTCCGAAAATGAGGTCGACCGACAGGTTGGCCACTCCCGCCGCCCGGGCCCGCTCCACGGCCAACCTCGCGTCGCTGGCGGAATGCAGGCGTCCCATCCGCCTCAGCGCGTGCGGGTCGAAACTCTGCACCCCGAAGGAAACCCGGTTCACTCCGGCGGCCGCCCACACCGCCGCCGTCTGTTCACTGAACGACTCCGGGTTCGCTTCGACGGTCCACTCCAGCGCAGGGTTCGCCAGCCGACGCGGTTCGATCAGCCCGCCCAACCCGGCGATCGCCCACGGCTCCAGCAGCGACGGAGTTCCGCCGCCGACATAGAGTGTGTCCAGCTCCGGGGCCAGCGGCGCTTCACCCGACGCGCACAGCGCGTGCAACTCCGCGCCGATCGTGGCCAGCCAGCGCGAGCTGTCGGGGCGGCGGTCCACCTCCACCGCGAAATCGCAGTAGCAGCATCGTCGAGCGCAGAACGGCGCGTGAATGTAGACGTTCGTGATCCGGGGCGGGGGTGGCGACATGACCGGGCAGCGGCCCCTCAGTGAAGCTGTTGCCGGGCCGGGGGCGATGCGGCGGCGCGGACATCCCGTCCCGGCCATCTCCGGACGCGCGAACCCTCTCGCACCACCATGTCTTGACGACCCGGCGTCCTCATGACCCGTCCATCCCGCGTCGGGGTCAGGTAGCCGCGGATTTCGAGCACGGTTACGGAGGTGGCCACCTCCTCCACCGGGCGGTCCGCGGCGAGGGCAACCTCCTCCACCGTGACCGGCGCCGCCGGGATGACCTCGAGGAGTTCACGCAGCTCCGGTTCCGGCGGCGGTGGGGCACCGTGCACGGTGGCATCGTTCAGCCCCGCGTCCACGATCACGCCCGCGCCGTCCGCGATGAGGCGGTTGGTGCCCTCGCTGTTGGGCCGGTCGATGGGTCCCGGCACGGCGTGCACCTCACGCCCCAGGTCGAGGGCGAGCCCCGCCGTGATGAGCGCGCCGCTTCGCCGCGACGCCTCCACGATCACCACATCGCTGGCCAGGGCGGCGATGATCCGATTCCGTACCGGGAAGTGGTGGGGCTCGGGCTTCACCCCCGGAGCATACTCCGAGACGACCACGCCGCTCTCGAGGATCTCGCGGTAGAGCGCCGCGTTGCGGGGTGGCGACACCACGTCCACCCCCGACCCCAGCACCGCGGCGGTGGGTCCGGGAAGGGCACCGCGATGGGCTGCCGCGTCGATCCCCATCGCCATCCCCGAGACCACGCATCGTCCCCTTCCAGCGAGGCTGGCTCCCAGCTGCCGCGCGATGCGGCGGCCGTATGCTGTCGCGCGGCGCGACCCGACGACGGCGACCCCCGGATCGCGCAGAAGTTCCGTCCTCCCGAGCGCGTAGATTAAGGATGGGGGTGCGTTGAGGTCGTTCAGCGCGGACGGATATCCGGCGGTTCCGTACGCCAGCAGTGCGATGCCCTCGCCGACGCCCCTCTCTGTCAGCTTCAGGGCGCCTCGGGAGGGCACCCCGCGTCGACGTTTCTCTTCGGCCCGCGACCCCGCCATCTCGGCGAAGTCTTCGGGGTCGGCCGCCAGCGCCGCCCGGGGACTGCCGAAGCGGTCGACCAGTTCGCGGAGGCGCACGGCGCCCACTCCCGGCAGGCCGCGCAGCGTCAGAACGGCCGCCGCCTCCGCCGCGCTCCGTGGTACACCGGCACGCTCGCGCCGGCTCCGTCCGGCGAAGTCGCCCGGCGCTACCAATCGTCCCCCGCGGCTTGTTCGGCTCGCCGGGCCGCCTGCAGCTGGTGCCAGCACCCCTCCAGGAGCGCTTCCAGTCCCGTGCCGGTGACCGCGCTGACGTGGTAGGTACCCCATGCCCCGGGCGCCTCCAACGCGGGCTTCACGGCCCCCGGGGGGAGCAGATCCATCTTGGAGAAGACGACGGCGAAGGGCAGTTCCGCCAGACGCGCGGAGTATTGCGCCAGCTCGTCGCGGAGCCCTTTCAGTACCGCGGCCGGATCCTCGTCGCCCACCGGAAGCAGAATCGCCAGGGCCCGGGTCCGCTCGATGTGGCGCAGGAAGCGGTGCCCGAGACCCTTCCCGTCGTGGGCCCCCTCGATGATGCCCGGAATGTCGGCCACCACGAAGGAGCGGAAGTCGGGCAGCTCCACCACGCCCAGATTCGGCGTGAGCGTTGTGAACGGATAGTCCGCGATCTTCGGACGCGCGCGGCTGATACGGGAGAGGAGCGTGGACTTCCCCGCGTTGGGCTCCCCCACCAGACCAATATCCGCGAGCAACTTGAGTTCGAGACGCACAAGCCGGTGCTGTCCCTCTTCACCCGGCTCCCAGCGCCGCGGCGCCTGGTGCGTCGCCGACGTGAAGCGGGCGTTCCCCCTGCCGCCCCGCCCCCCCCGCGCCACCAACAGCCGCTCCTCCGCAGCGAGCAGCTCACCCAGCACCTCACCGTTGTCGTCATCCACCGCGATCGTGCCCGGCGGCACCCGCAGCTCCAGATCGCGGCCTCCGCGCCCGGTCCGGTTCGAGCCCTCGCCGTGTCGGCCGTGTTCCGCCCGATGGTGCCGCCTGTAGCGGTAGTCGCTGAGGGTGGTCAGCCCGGCATCGCCCACGAGGATCACATCACCCCCCTTCCCCCCGTCCCCCCCCGCGGGCCCGCCGCGCGGGACGCCCTTCTCGCGACGGAACGCCTCCGCGCCCGACCCCCCCCGTCCGCCCTCCACCTCGATGCGGACGGAGTCTATGAACACCGCAGCCCCTCCCGCACCGACACCCGGCCCACCGCGTCGCCCAGCGTATTGCGCAGATGCGGCGCGGCAAAGTCGCCCAGCGCCTCCTTCGCGCCGGCCGACAGAATCCCGGCCCGGTCCAGCACCGCCATCAGCGCGGGCGGGGCGGCCCGCCAGGCCCCATCCTCCACCTTGAGCGCCACGCCCACTCCCCGTTCCAGGTCGCCGGCCACGTAGACGCCCTCCGCACCCACCTTGGCGAACACCCGGCCGCCTTCCTCCTCCATGAGCCGGGTGCACAGACGTCCGGTGCCGGCGACCATGAAGGGGTGGCGGGTCATGGCCTCCACGATCCGCCGGGGCGGGCCCTCGTCCCTGGCGGCCACGGCCAGGCGAGCCACGCTGCGGGCCAGATCCGCGATCGGCAGCGCGAAGGTCGGAACGCCGCACCCGTCCGTCTCCCAGGTCATCACGCCGGGAGCCACGCCGGTCCACCCCGCCAGTTCCCGGCCCATGCGGCGCTGCACGGGATGATCGGCCCGTTCGTACCCCTCGAGCGGCCAGCCGTGGAAGGCCGCAAGCGCGAGCATGCCGGCGTGCTTCCCCGAACAGTTGCACATCAGAGGAGTCCACGGCGTCCCGGCGGCCGACAGCTCGTCGCGCCGGGCGGCCAGCAGCGGCGCGTGCGCGCCACAGACGAGGTGCTCCGCGGGGACCCCGGCCTTCGCGAGGATGGACCGCGCCGCCTCCAGGTGGACCTCCTCCGAATTGTGGGATCCGCAGCAAAGTGCGATCTCCTTCCCCGAAAGGCCAAAGTGGTGCGCGGCACCGTCCGCGACCAGCGGCAGAGCCTGAAAGGGCTTGGCCACCGACCGAAGCACCGTGACCCACGCCCCGTCCCCCCAACTGCCGGCGAGTCCTCCGGACGCGTCGGCAACCACGCAGTGGACCCGGTGTCTCGACTCGAGGACCCGCCCCCGGGTGAAACGCACCTCCAGAACCGGTCCGCCGAGCCTTGTCCGTGGCATTCGCCGCGCCCCGGCTAGGAGCCCGTGGAAAAAAGCCACCCGGCGAAGGAGCCGCGGGTCAGTCCGCACCGTCTCCAAGGTGGGGGACTCCTACGGGCGCCAACATGGTGGAACGGGAACACTTTCCCGAACCGTTCAGCGAGGAGAGGCGGCCCGTCCGCCGACCCGGTCCCCCACGTGCACCGGGTTTTCGGGCTGCGCCCCGGCCAGCCTGAAGAGGTCGTCCGGGCTTCGGGCCGCGAGCAGCAGCGCGAGCGCTTTCTGCAACTGGGTGTCGCGGGCGGCGTTGCGCTCGAACCAGCCGCGGTCCTCCCACGCCTGCAGGGCGATCTCGCTTCCCAGATGGTACGCCACGGTACGGCGCGCCCGGTGCAGATCCTCGAGCGTCATCTCCACGTCGCGCTCGAGCAGGGCGGCGTGGAAGCCGGCGATGTCCGCGTCCGTGATCACGAAGCCGGGTTCCAGCGCGGGATGTTCCTGCAGATAGCGAACGGCCCAGTTCTGCAAGGCCTGACCGTACTGGCTACCTACCTCGGACAGCTTCCGCACCGCCTCTCCCTCCGCCGCGGTGAGGGTATCCGGAAGAACCCACAGGTCCGGAACGATCCCTCCTCCACCGTGCAGGACCCGTCCGGCCGCCGAAGTGAACCGGGGCCGGTCCGCCAGGTCGGGGTACTGCACCACTTCCCCCCTCAGGGTGATGACCCCGTTCTCGGTGGTCACCAGCTGTTCCCTCGGCTCCTTCTGGATGGAACGCCCCGAGGGCGTGAACCAGCGCGCGGTGGTCAGCTTGAGCACCCGGCCGCCCGCGACCGGAAAGAGTGACTGAACGGACCCCTTGCCGAAGGTCGGCGCACCGATCAGGAGAGCCCTGTCGTGGTCCTGCAGCGCCCCGGCGACGATTTCGGAGGCCGACGCGCTCCGGTGGTCCACGAGCACGACGACCGGCATTCCGGAGTATTCCTGGTCGGCCCCGGCGCGGTAGTGCTCGACCGGAGACGTGCGTCCCCGCACCTCGACGATGGACGAGCCTGCGTCGAGAAACATGTCGGACAGGCCCACGCCCTCGAGGAGGAGTCCGCCCCGGTTGCGGCGCAGGTCCAGAATCAGCGACCGCATCCCTTCGCCCACCAGCGAGTCGACCCTGGCCTTGACCTCCGCGGTGGTCGTCCCGTTGAAGATCTCGACCGGGACGTACCCCACCGCACCCTCCAGCAGCGTCGCAAAGGGCACCGCGCTCAACTGGATCACCGCGCGGGTGATCTCGTAGGGGATCACCCGTTCCACCCCGTGGCGCCGCACACCCATCCGCACGCTCGTCCCGGGTTTGCCCCTCAGGAGTTGCGCGACCTGGTCTGTGCTCCACCCCACCACGGATTCGCCCTCGACCTCGACGATCCGGTCCCCGGGCCGAAGTCCCGCCCTGTACCCCGGCGTGCCCGGAACCGGGGCCAGGATCGTGACGAAGCCGTCACGCGTGGCGACCTCCAGCCCCACGCCGCCGTACTCGCCCCGCGTGCGGATCTGCATGTCCTCCCAATCCGGCGCCTGCAACAGGGCGGAGTTGGGATCGCCCAGCGCCTCGACCACACCCACCAGGGCAGCGTCGTAGAGCTCCTCCACGTCGATCTCCTCCACGAAGTGCTGCTCGATCCGTTTCACCACCTCTTCGAGGACCCTCACCTGCACGTAGAGGTTGGCACCCAGGCCGACATCGCGCTGCAGGAACCAGCCTCCGCTCGCGACCGCCAGGACGGCGATCACCGCGGGTACCGCCACTGCCTTCCCTTTGCTCATCGAAGCTCCATCACCGTTCGGGTGGACCGCGCCAATCTGCCTGTCCTCTAAGCATTGGCGTCACCGAAAGTTCCCGGGAACGCGCGCACGACCGCATCGCGGATCCGCGTCTCAACCTCCCCGGGTGTGCCTTCGGCGGACACCAGAACCGCATTCTCCCGGGATTCGGCCAACTCAACATACCCACGCCGCACCCTGCGAAGGAAGGCGAACCCCGCAGTCTCGAACCGATCCCAGTCCCGGTCTTCGCCCGCCCGCCGCGCCATACCCTCCTCCACGTCCAGATCCAGCACGACGTACAGGTCCGGCATCAACCCTGACGTTACGTCATGGTTCATCGACGCGATCCGCTCGCCATCGATGCCCGTGCCGTAACCCTGGTACGCGAAGGTACTCAGGTCGAACCGGTCGGAGACGACCCATTTGCCCGAGGCGAGCGCCGGCTCGACGATTTCCGCGACGTACGCCGCCCGCGCCGCCAGTATAAGGTGAAGCTCGGTCCGGGGCGGCAACCCCGAGCGGCTCCCATGAAGCAGCAGCTCGCGGATGCCTTCGCCGACGCTGGTCTGACCCGGCTCGCGGCCGACCACGACCGACAGGTCCGCCTCCTCGAGGTACGCGGCCAGCCTCCGTACCTGTGTGGTCTTCCCGACTCCCTCGGCCCCCTCCACGACGATGAACCTGCCGCGGGTCATGGCCGCGGTGCCCGCGGTGTGGACGGGACGCCGATGGCAGCCCGCGGACAGGTGTGCCCTGCGCCTCTGCGCCCCGGCCGAACGTGTGGACTCATCCCCCTACCGCCGTCCCCGCCCGCTATTCGTAGTACTCCCGGCCCAGATGGGTGATCTGCTTTTCGCCCGCGAGCCAGCGCAGCGTGTTCTTCAGCTTCTTGTGCTGGATGAACAGGTCGTGCTCGGGATAGAGTCCCTCGGGGGTGTGCGGGCTCTTGAAGTAGAAGGACAGCCACTCCTGGATTCCGCCCATGTCGGCGCGGCCGGCCAGATCCAGGAAGAGCGCCAGGTCGAGGACGATGGGCGCCGCCAGGATCGAGTCGCGGCACAGGAAGTCGACCTTGATCTGCATGGGATAGCCGAGCCATCCGAAGATGTCGAGGTTGTCCCACCCCTCCTTGTCGTCGCCGCGGGGCGGATAGTAGTTGATCCGGACCTTGTGGTAGATCTCCCCGTAGAGTTCCGGGTACATCTCCGGCTGCAGGATGTACTCCAGGACGCCCAGCTTGGACTCCTCCTTGGTCTTGAAGGATTCGGGGTCGTCGAGGACCTCGCCGTCGCGGTTGCCCAGGATGTTGGTGCTGAACCAGCCGCTGACGCCGAGCATGCGCGCCTTCAGGCCCGGGGCGAGGATCGTCTTCATTAGGGTCTGGCCGGTCTTGAAGTCCTTGCCGGCGATGGGGACTGCGCGCTCCCGGGCCAGGGCTTCCAGCGCGGGGACGTCCGCCGACAGGTTCGGGGCCCCGTTGGCGTACGGCACGCCCTCCATGATCGCGGCATAGGCGTAGATCATGCTCGGAGCGATGGCGGGGTCGTCCTCGCGCATGGCCCGCTCGAAGGACTCGACGGTGCCGTGGGCTGGTCCCGAGCGCTGGAACACCTCGGTGGATCCGCACCAGATCATCACCGCGCGGGCGCAGCCGTTCTCGGCCCTGAAGCGGCGGATGTCGTCGCGGAGCGCCTCGGCCAGCTCCATCCGGTTCGCCCCGGTCTTGCGGTTGGGGCCGTCCAGCCGCTTGACGTACGCGGTATCGAAGACCGCCGGCATGGGCTTCACCGACTGCAGGAAGGAGCGGATGGGGTCGAGGTGGGTGGTCCGGTCGAGCACGCCCGCGTTGACCGAACTCTCGTAGGCGTCGTCGGGGATGGGATCCCACGCGCCGAAGACGAGCTGGTCCAGGCCGGGGATGTCGACCAGGTCGCGGATGAGCGGGGTGCGTTCCTCGGTGCGCTTGCCCAGGCGCACCGTGTTCATCTGGGTGAGGCTGCCGAACGGCTGGGCAAGCCCCTGCCGGACCGCCTCGACGCCGGCGACGACCGTGGTGGCCACCGCGCCGAGGCCCGGGAGAAGGACGCCGACCTTGCCGTCGGCCGGAGCGAAGCGAGGATTGTCGTTCACGAACATCTATGCCTTTCCGGCGGCGTCGCCGCCATCGTCGAGAGGTACGCCGGTGCCGCGCTTGTAGACCCAGAACATGCGCTGTATGGCAGTGGCGTTGGTCAGCAGCGCCACGATCACGATGATCGAGCTCAGCACCATGCCGTCCCAGGCCAGACCGAAGATGGCCGCCCCGAGGCCCAGCACCAGGATGCGCTCGCCGCGCTCCATGAGCCCCACGGAACAGTCGAAACCCAGCGACTCGGCCTTGGCCCTCGTGTAGCTCACCATGAGCGAACCACCGAGCGCCAGCGTGATGATGTAGATCATCCAGATGTCTACGAACTCGAGCTGGTAGGCGTTGTAGAGCGTCATGAGTCCGATATACATCGCGATCTCGGAGATGCGGTCGAGGGTCGCGTCGAAGAAGGCGCCGAACTTGGAAGCGAGTCCGGACTCCCTGGCCACGCTGCCGTCGAAGACGTCGAGGAGGCCACCCAGCAGGATCAGGATTCCCCCGATGTGCACGTGGTCCTGCGAGAACATCACCGCGCCGACAACCGTCACGACGAATCCCAGCACAGTGATCGCATTCGGGTGGACGCGCCGCCGGATGAGCCACCGGGTGACGGGTCCGATGATGCGCTGGACCGGCTCGCGCAGGCTGGAGATCGATTTCCGGGGGCGAGGCGGTGGGGGGGTGGCGGGGCTCTCGGTCACGATGCCGCTCACGTGGCCAGGATGATGGGGGATGCGGCTCCCTTCCGCATCCCCTCCTGGATGGACGCGTCCACCCGCTGCATGATCCGGTCGAAGTTGGCCTGCGCCGCAACCACGCTCTGGTAGACCGAAGAAGCCTGCAGCTTGCCCATGGCCGCCTCCAGCTGTTCCATCTCGGCCGCTGGAAGGTCCTCACCCTTTTGAGCGGCCGTCCTGATCACCTCCTGCAGCCCCTGCACCTCGTTCGTCAAAGCCACGATGTCGCGGTCGTTCTCGGCGCTCTCGATGGCCCGGGCCAGCGTGCGGTACTCCGCGGTCCGCCCCAGGGCCCGGCCCAGCGACTCCGCCATCTCGTGAATCTCCGCCATCGCTTCGCTCCTGTCAGGCAATCGGTCGTGACCGCGGTTTCCCGGTTTTTCGCCCAAGAACATAGCGCGGTCGGCCGGTCAGGTCGTCATCCACACTCACCCCGTCCAGGCCGGGAACCGCCTCCAGCATGTGTACGACGGTGTCCGTCTGCGAGTTTCCCACCTCCAGCCCCACCCAGCCGCCCGGGCGCAGAATATCATCCAGACCGCCCACCAGACCGCGGATCACATCGAGCCCGTCCGCTCCGGCCACCATGGCCGTACGGGGCTCCCACTCCCTCACCTCGGGCTGAGCGCTCCGCCATTCTTCTTCGGTGAGGTAGGGCGGGTTGGACAGGACCAGGTCGAAGGTTCGGCCCGCCACCGGTTCCAGCAAGGGCCCCTCGCGGAAGTCGATCGCTGTGACACCCGCACCGGCGGCGTTGTCCCGCGCGGCTGCCAGGGCGGCGGCGGAAATGTCGGTCGCGGTCACCGAACGGGACAGTCCTTCCGAGGCCAGGGCGAGCGCGATGGCCCCCGAGCCGGTGCCGACGTCCAGCGCCGACTCGAAGACCCGGTCCGGGCCGGCTGCCCGCTGGAGCACATCGATCAGGTACTCGGTCTCCGGACGCGGGATCGCGACGCGCCGGTCGACCCCCAGGACGAGGTGCCGGAACGGGGCCGACCCCAGGATGTACTGCAGGGGCTCCCGCGCCCCGCGGCGCCTCAGCAACGGCCGCAGGCGCCCCCGTTCGTCCACGCTGAGAGGCCGGTCGAAGTGCAGGTAGAGGTGAAGCCGACTCATGTCCAGGACGTGCGCGAGCAGGTGTTCGGCGTCGAGGCGGCCGTGCTCCAGCCCCTTGCCGTCCAGGTATTCGCCGCTGGCGCGGATGACATCCATGACCGTCCACACGCGCTGCCGTGGTGCGGTGGCCCTTGCCGCCATCAGCTCTCCCCACCCCCGGCAAGCCGCTCCTCCTCACGCGCGAGCCTGAGCGCCGACACAACTTCCTCCAGGTCGCCGTCCAGCACGTCGCCCAGGCGGTAGAGCGTCAGCCCGATGCGGTGGTCGGTGACCCGGTTCTGTGGGAAGTTGTAGGTACGGATCTTGGCCGACCGGTCGCCGCTCCCGATCTGGGATCTCCGCTCGGCCGCGCGCCGGGCCTCGCGGGCGGTGATCTCCCGGTCCAGCAGGCGCGAACGCAGCACCTTCATGGCCTTGGCCTTGTTCTTGTGCTGGGACTTTTCGTCCTGGCAGGTGACCACCAGGTCGGTGGGAAGATGGGTGATGCGGACCGCCGAATCGGTCGTGTTGACCGACTGGCCGCCGGGGCCCGACGAACGGAAGACGTCCACGCGCAGGTCGGCCGGATCGATCTCGATGTCCACCTCCTCGGCTTCCGGGAGGACGGCAACCGACGCGGCCGAGGTGTGGATGCGTCCCTGGCTCTCGGTCTCGGGGACGCGCTGCACCCGGTGGACGCCGGACTCGTAGCGGAGCCGTCCGTACGCGCCCTTCCCGCGCACCGTGAAGACCGCCTCCTTGACCGCACCGGGGATCCCCTCCGAGAGGCTCATGAGCTCCACCGTCCAGCCGCACCGCTCGGCGAGCCTGCGGTACATGCGCACCAGGTCGGCGCCGAAGAGGGCCGCTTCGTCCCCACCCGTCCCGGCGCGGATCTCGACCACGGCGGGCCGGTCCTCCATAGGGTCCGGGGGGATGAGTGCCTCGCGCAACCGCGCCACCGCGTTCGCCAGGCGCTCCTCCAGCGCCGCGATCTCCTCCTCGGCCAGCTCCGTCATCTCGGGATCGGTGGACTCGTCGAGGAGCTCGCGGGCGCCGCGGAGTTCCGCCTCGAGCGCACGGACCGCGCGACCGGCTTCCACCGCTCCGGCCAGCCCCGCACGTTCCCGGCCGAGCTCGCGCAGCCGGTCCAGGTTGCGGACCACATCCGGGTCGGCGAGCTGCCGCTCCACGGTGCGGAAGCGTTCCTCGGTCTTGGCGACGCGTTGCGCCAGTCGCGGGTCGATGATGGTGTCCATGGTCCCGGGTGGTGGGGTGGGGGATGGCCCCGGCTGAGCACTCTCGAAGCCGACCATGAAGATAGAGCCTGCCGGGTCCGGTCAGGAATCCCGGCGGGGCACCCGGCCCACCCGGTCCGGAACGATCCCCAGCACGAACACCAGGAAACAGGCCACACCCAACAGGTCGCCGATACGGGTGTAGACCGTGAAGGCACCGCGCCGCTCTACGGACAGGACTGCAATGCCCTCTTCCCCCGCCCCCGGCGCGAGGGCGGAAGCGCGGCCCTCCGGCGACACGGCGAAGGTGTGCCCCGTCGTAGCCACCTGGATCACCGAGATGCGGTTCTCGATGGCCCGCAGCCGCGCGTGCGTCGCGTGCTGCCAGTACGCCCATGTGGTGCGGAAGGGCCGCTCGGGGTCCAGCCAGTCGTCGTTGGACAGAACGGCCAGCCACTGCGCTCCGGCCAGAACCAGCGCCCGGGCCGTCGGGCCGTACGCCGAGTCGTAGCAGACCATGGCACCCACCAGTCCACCGTTCAGAGGGAGGGGTTGTGGGTCCCGGCCCCGCCCATACCCCCGGCTGGCCCGACCGAGGGTGCCGGCGGGCAGCCAGCCGATCCCTTCCAGCCCCGGCACGAGGCGGCTCTTGCGGTACGCCGGCGAAAGCGCGCCCCCGGCCGGCTGCACGTAGGCGGCGTTGTACCACACGGTGTCCCGCCCCGCTTCGACGAGCCCCGCGTCGAGGGCGCCCACGAGCGTGGCCGTGCCCAGTGCCGCGGCGAAGTCCGCCACGCGCAGCCCCGTGTCCGTGGGCACTCCGTTGCCCGGGTGCCTGAGCGCCGCCGCCAGAAAGCGCTCGGGAAAGACGGCCAAGTCGAAGGGCCGCTCCGCCGCCAGATCGCGGAGCGGTGGGAGCCATCGCTCCAGTTCAGCGGCCGCCCCCGTCCCGCTCCCTCCGTGACCGGCCTGCACCGCCGCCACCGTGGTGGCCACTTCGACCTCCTCGAACCCGCGCTGGCGCAGCTGACCCGCCAGGAGGGGAACGCCGACCACCGCCAGCAACACGACCACACCACGCACCGCCCTGGAACCGTCACCCTCGCGAGCCCGGCATGCGATCACCCCCAGCCCCCCTCCCACCGCCACCGTCCAGAACGTCAGGAAGCGGGCGCCAAGCAACTCCGCCCCCCCGGCCACCGCCGGATACCACCCCAGCGATCCCCCCGCGTGCAGCCACGCGTACGACACGCCCGGCACATGCGCGGCCGCCCATTCGAACCCCGTCCAGCACGCCGCGAGGGTCACCGGAAGCGGCCATCGCCTCGCACGATGTAGCGCCGTGGCGCCGGAACACGCGGCACCCCCCAACAACCCGAGCATCGCAACCACCAGCAGGTAGACCGGCACCGCCAGCCGGGTCCTCCACGACAGGGCGGGCACCATCCAGTAGAGCCCGATGGCGTGGGCGGTGGCGGCCGCCACGAACCCGTGCATGAACGGGGTGACGGAGAAGGTGGGCGCGGGGCGGGAACCGTCACGTTGCAGCGCGGCCGCCAACGGCGCGAAGGCGACGAAGGGGAGCACCGGCCCCCCGAACGGCGAGAAGGTGGCGCCGATCGCGACACCGGAGACGGCCGCCAGCAATCCGTGGACAGAGCCGCCCGGGCACCTAGAGCGGCGAGACGCCGGGCTGGCGAGGCCACCCCCCAGTGCCCAGCCCATCGCCATCAGGAGGGCAGTTCGACCTCGCGGCCCTCCCGCGCCGATCCGTAGGCGGCTTCGACGAGATCCATCAGCGCGGTCTGCTCGGCCGGGGGATGCGCCTCGGCCCGTCCCGCGACGACCGCGACGAAGTGATCCAGAAGGCGCCGGAACCCGTTGGTGAAGAGGGTCTCGCCGCCGCGCGGGGAGGGGTAGCGGGGGGTCACGTCGACGGTGCGCCCCGCCTCCTCGCGGTGGATCGACAAGGGCAGCAGCACCGCCGAGCCCTCCGAACCGAGCGCCTCGAGCTGGTGGCGGTCATCGGGGGCGTGAAGACGCCAGCTGGCCGCGAGTGAGAGAGCGACGCCATCACGGGTGACCGCGTGCAGGTGCGCTTCCTCCTCGACGTCGAAGCCGTCTCCGGGCGTGACCGCCGAGACCCGGGCCACCTTCGGGTATCCCATCACCCAGAGCGCCAGATCGAGCGCCGGCACGCCCAGGTCCATCAGCGCTCCGCCCCCGGATTCCAGCGCGCGCCGCCGCCATCCTCCGCGCGGACGCCGAACGGAGCGATTGAGCCATGTCACCTGAACCGAACTGAGCTTCCCCAACACCCCGTCGGCGATCGCCGAACGGAGCGCGCGCACACTCGGCTGATACCGGTGCGCCATTCCCAGGATCACACCCCTGCCCGCCTCCTGGGCCGCTCTCATGACCCATCGCACACCCCCCGCAGACAGTGCCAGGGGGCGTTCCACCAGCACATGTTTCCCGGCTTCCAGACAGGCCCTGGCCATACTCTCGTGCACGAAACTGGGCGCGCTGATCACCACGCCCTGGATCTCGTCGTCGGCCACCAGGGCGTCGTCGTCCAGCACGCGGCCCACCCCGAAGCGGCGGGCGACGCTATGCGCCTTCAGGTCGTCCAGGTCGGCGACGGCGGCCACCTCCACGTCGCGCCGCTCGGAGAGGATCGGGAGGTGCATGAGCTGGCAGATCGCCCCCGTGCCGATCACCCCGATCCGCACCTTGCCGCGGTCGCTCTGCTTCATGCCGTGAGTCTCCCTGTCAGGTCGTAGTCGTCGGCCTCCACAATCTCCACTTCAACGATATCACCCGGGCGAACCGAAGCGGCACCGGTCAGGTAGGTCCGCCCGTCGACTTCGGGGGCCTGGCCGCCGGTGCGGCCCACCGCATCGTGGCCGTCTTCGCCATGGGTCAGCGAGTCCACCAGGACCTCGGTGCGGCGCCCCACCCATCCCTGGTTCGATTCCCACGAGATCTCGCGCTGGCGCTCCATCACCGTCTCCAGACGCTCGGCCTTCACCTCGTCGGGGACCTGGTCCGGCATCCCGGCCGCGGGCGTCCCCTCCTCGATGGAGTACGCGAAGGCGCCCAGACGGTCGAAGCGGATCTCCTCGAGGAAGTCCAGCATGATGCGCACGTCCTCGTCGGTCTCGCCGGGGAAGCCCACGATCACCGAGGTGCGCAGCGTCAGGTCCTCGATCTCGTCACGCAGCCACCGCACCCGTTCGCGTACCGTCCTCTGCCGCTCCGGGCGTCGCATGCGGGCGAGCACGCGGTCGCTGCCGTGTTGCAGCGGCATGTCCAGGTAGGGCAGCAACCGCGGTTCGCGCGCCAGGAGCGAGACCAGTGCCGGCGTGATCCCCGACGGGTACATGTAGAGCAACCGGTACCAGTCGACCCCGGTCCCGTCCAGCAGCGCCTCCAGGAGGTCCTTCAGCAGCGGGGCGGAACGGTCGCGGCGCCAGAGGTCGCGGCCGTACCAGGTGGTGTCCTGCGAGACGATGTTGAGTTCGCGCACCCCCTGCTCCCCCAGTCCGCGCGCCTCGGCCACCAGGCTGTCCAGGCCGGCCGAGCGGTGGAGGCCGCGCATGTGCGGGATGGCGCAGAAGGCGCAGCGGTGGTCGCATCCCTCGCTGATCTTGAGGAAGGAGACGTGGGGAGTCTCGGTGGCCAGGATCCGCAGCGGCCGCTCCATGTTGTGCACGATGCCGTCGCGGATATGCCCGCGCGCGCGGAGCTCCGGAACCAGGCGCGACATCTCGGCGATCCCGAGGAAGAGGTCCACCTCCGGGATCTCCCGCTCCAGGTCGTCGCGGTAGCGCTGCACCATGCATCCCACGGCGGCCACCGCCTTCACCCGCCCCCGATCCTTCAGCGCACAGGCGTTCAGGATCGTGTCGATGGACTGCTCCTTGGCCGCGTCGATGAAGCCGCAGGTGTTCACCACAACCACGTCCGCGTTCTCCACGTCGCTGGTGACGCGGGCGCCGGCCGCGACGAGGGCGGCCATCATGTGCTCCGAGTCGACGGTGTTCTTGTCGCACCCCAGGGTGACGAGACCCAGGCGCGGCCCGCCCTCGGGGCCGACGTCGAAGGAGCGCGGATCGACCGCGCTCACGCCGGGATCGACGCCCGGTCGCACCGGACCGGCCGCCACCGGGAAGACCGGCAACTCGCGTGTGCGGAGTCTCATGGACGGGAGGGGCGTGCGGGGGACCCGGGGGGCTCGTTCGCGGCGGGCGGCGGCCCCCTGACCCTCGCCCCCTCCGGCACCTCGAAGGTGAAGAGGCCGGGGTCCAGCGCCGGCGACAGGTCCACCTCGCTGAGCGTCACGGTACGGAGGTTGCCGCTTTCTTCCGCCAACTCCAGCCGCCGGATGATGTCGTTCTCCGTGTCGAGCCACAGACGTGCCCCCAGATAGGACGCCCCGGTCCGCGGCGTGAGGGACACGACGCGGCACTCCCTTCCCTTCACCAGCTCCGTGCCCCCGTCCTCGGCCGTGTACTTGCTCGCCGGATCCTCCAGGAACTCGCGGATGAAGTCGTGCCGGCCCGGGGACTGCGCGGCCGGTTGTCGCCTCACCTGCTCCTCGTCGATGCTCGGGTAGTAGACCCAGAAGTGGGCGCCGTCCGAGATGACCATGTCGCCCTGCGGATCGGTGAAGCGCATGGAGAACAGGTTGGGCCGCTGCTGACAGACCCGCCCCGCGCTTTCGATCGTTCGCCGCACGAGCCGCACCTCGATCACCTGCTCGAAGTCCGCGCACATGGCGGCGACCTCGCGGTAGCGGGCAGCGGCTCGCTCCATGGCCCGCAAGGCCGGATCGGGCTCCTGGGCCGCGGCGGGTTCAGTCGTCAGGAGTCCCATGATCGCGACGAGGGCGATCGTTCCGGCCGACCGTGGGCAGAATCGCCTCGGACACTGTAATGCCAACATTACATTTTGTAAGCTACAGTATACATTTCTTTTCTCCGAAGCCCTCCCAGCCGTCCGACCGAGGGCCATCGGCGCTGTCCATCCCCTCTCGCCGCCCCTTGGCAGTCTCGCGTCTCTCCGGCTGGTCACACCGGGCATATCTCGTCCAGCTCCGCCATCATGACCAGGACCTCCCTCGGCTTGGAACCGTCGGGCGGCCCCAGCACCCCCGCGTCGTGCAGCTGGTCGACGATCCTCGCGGCCCGCCCATACCCGATGCGCAGCCGGCGCTGCAGGAGTGAAGTGGACCCGGCCTTCTGCTGGATGCACGCCTCGGCCGCCTGCCGGAAGAGCGGATCCCAGTCGCCGCGGATGACGCCGTCGCCCGCGTCGCCGTCATCCGCCTCCATCGCCTTCACCACTTCCAGGATGTCGCCCTCGTCGCTCTTCACTCGCGCCTTGAGCGCTTCGAGGGTTTCGGCCTGGTCCCGGTACCACCCCATCAGCGCCTCCGTCTCGTCGGTGGAGATGAATGCGCCTTGCATGCGCACGGGCTCGCTCTGCCCCGGCGGGAGGAAGAGCATGTCGCCCGACCCGAGCAGCGAGTCGGCGCCGTTCTGGTCCAGAATGGTTCGAGAATCGGTCTTCGATGCAACACGGAAAGCTATGCGGCACGGGAAGTTGGCCTTGATCAGGCCAGTAACCACATTAACACTGGGACGCTGGGTCGCGACCAGGAGATGAATGCCGATGGCGCGGGCCTTCTGCGCCAGCTGGGTGAGCGGCTTCTCGACCTCGGCCTGCACCGTCATCATCAGATCGGCCAGTTCGTCCACGACCACCACGATCCAGGGAAGCGGCCCCTCCTTGTAGCGCCACCGGTCCTCGTCCTCCTCGGGGCCGTCCGGCGTAGCCAGCTTCATCTCGATCCCCTGCTCGAGGCGCTCGTTGAATTCATGCACCGACCGCACGCCGTTGGCGCTCAGGAGCCCGTAACGGCGCTCCATCTCCATGACCGCCCACTTCAGGGCCACCGCAGCGTCCCTGGGGTCGGTCACCACCGGGTGCCGCAGGTGGGGAAGGTCGGCGTAGGCGGAGAGCTCCACCATCTTGGGATCGATGAGCAGCAGGCGGAGGCGGTCGGGCGCGTGCCTGTACACGAGGCTGGTGATGACCGTGTTGAGACAGACGGACTTCCCCGAGCCGGTGGCGCCGGCGATAAGCGCGTGGGGCATCTTCGTCAGGTCGGAGACGAAGGGCCTGCCGGTCAGATCCTTGCCGAGCGCCAGCGGGAGCAGGCCGCGCGACCGGGCAAAGAGCGGCGCTTCGAGAATCTCGCGCAGACGCACGATCTCGGTGCGCGGGTTCGGAATCTCGACGCCCACGGCGCCCTTGCCCGGAATCGGGGCGACGATGCGCACGCTCCTCGCCTTCATTGCCAGCGCCAGGTCCGCGTCCAGGTTCGCGATGCGGTTGACCTTCACGCCCGCCGCCGGAACGACCTCGTAGCGCGTCACGGCGGGGCCCGTGGTGCGCCCCGAAATCTCGCCGCTGATGTTGAAGGTCCGGAGCGTCTCGACGAGGACGTCGCCGAGACGGTCCAGTTCGCGCTCCATGCCCAGCCGGTTGCCGCGCTCCGGGGCGCGCAGGAGTTCCAGCGCGGGGAGGGGGTAGTCGGGGGGCGGGAGGTGGTCCTCGGGGAGGAGGTCGGGGGTGGAGGGGGCGTCCGTGGTGGGCGGATCGGTATCGGTGGTCACGGTGTCCGGCTCCGGGGTCGTGACGGAAAGGGCGGCCGCCGGGGTGTCCGGCTGCCCGGGCGCGGACCGGGCCGCGCGGGCCTGCCGCCTGGCCGCCCGCCGCTCCAGGCGCCGGCCACCCCACCCTCGCACTGCCAACCCGGTCGCGCGAGCGCCCCGCCCCACGCCCCGGAAGAGCTTTCCGGCCACCCGCGCCAGTGGCGCCAGCGGGTTGAAGGTGAAGGCGCTCGACCAGGCGATCGCCGCAGCCGCGACGACAATGACCCAACCGCCAACCGGGCCCAGGTATTCCAGCAACGGGCTGCCCACGAGCCTGCCAAGGAAACCGCTCGGCGTATCTACCCTCCCAAGCAGGAAGGCCGATACCGGAAGAAGTATCAACAGACCCCCGGCCACGATCCAGAGGCTCTTCCGGCGGGCGGACGCCCACCACCCTCCTACCGAGGCGGCGGCGGCCAGCAAGCCCAACGGAACTGTGGCGACTCCGACCCCCAGTGCGCGCACGAGACGGGCATTCATGGCTTCGCCGACGGTCCCCACCGGGTTGCCCTCCGGAAAGAAGTCCACCGCCCCCGGCCCCAGCCACTGCAACGGAAACAGCGCCGCGGCCACCAGAAAGGCGAGCACGGCGGTCACGGCGGCCAGCGCCCGCCGCTGCCGCATCCGCTGCTCCGCCGACTTCTTCGGCCCACGCGGGCGCTTCTTCGGCGCGGCGCGCCTCCGGGCCGCCGGCCTCTTCGCCACCCTTCGTCCGACGCGCGGGGCTGCCACGGACTGCCTACGCTCTCGGGGCCGTGATCACGCCATCTTGCATCATGGGTACAATCTGGTGCCTGTCGATCCTTGCGCACAGGGCCAGGTCGGCACCCAACCCCACCTCGACCAGCGCCTGACCGGCGGCCGTTCCCGCCAGCATGTCGGCGGACACACCGTGCACGCCGGCCAGATCGCGGACCGCCAGCGCGCCGTCGGCGAGCGTGACCGGGTCGGCCGCACGTTCAAGCAAGGCACGCACGATGTGTCCCGCGCACACCGCGTCGTCGAGCGAGAACCGGCCTTCCTTGCCCGCGCACACGATCGCCACCGCGTCGTCGTCGCGCACCGCGTCGGCCACCGCGCTCCGGTTGAAGAACGAGGCCGCGAGGACGCGGTCGGCGTGGCGGGCGGCCGCGAAGGCGCGCGTCCCGTTGGTGGTGGTCATCACGAGGCGCCGCCCGCCCACCGCGGCCGCCGTGAACTCGGTGGGGGAGTTGCCCAGATCGAAACCGTCGATCCGGAGCCCGCCGCGCTCGCCGCACAGCAGGGCGCGGTCCCCGTGGCCGTTCAGCCTGGCCTGCAGCACGGCCGCCTCCTCCAACGAGACGGCGGGGTGGACGGCCCGCGCCCCGTTCGCGATCGCCTCGACAATGCACGAGGTGGCGCGCACCACATCGATGACCACCGCGGTCGCGCCGGCCAGATCGCCCGCGCGCACCTCTTCGGGGGTGCAGTAGACATCGACCCTCATGCGCCGCCTCAAGACTCCGGGCCGCTTGTGAAACGTTTCACAAACCCCGTGTCGACGTCGCCGGCCCGGAAGTGGTCGTCGCGCGTGATCCGCGACAGGTAGCCGATCGTGGTCGGGATCCCCTCGACAACGAAGGAATCCAACGCCTCGCGGCCACGCACCACCGCCTCCGCCCGCGTGTTGCCCCAGACGATCAGCTTGGCGATCAGCGAGTCGTAGTACGGCGGGACCCTGTACCCGGAGTACACGTGCGTATCCACGCGCACCCCGGGCCCACCCGGCTGGTGAAAGGTGGTGATCGTCCCCGGGGCGGGAGCGAAGCCGCGCGACGGGTCCTCGGCGTTGATGCGGAACTCGATGGCGTGACCGCGCGGCTCCTGCGAATCCGGCGGGAAGGACAGCGGCTCGCCCGCCGCGACCCGGATCTGCTCCTTGACCAGGTCCAGACCGGTCACCACCTCGGTCACCGTGTGCTCGACCTGGATGCGCGTGTTCATCTCGATGAAGTAGAACTCGCCCGAGGCGTCGAGCAGGAACTCCACCGTGCCGGAGCCGACGTAGTCGATGGCGCGCGCCGCCGCGACCGCCGCCTCGCCCATCTTCTCGCGAAGCTCGGGGGACAGCCCGGGTGACGGCGCCTCCTCGACCAGCTTCTGGTGGCGGCGCTGGATCGAGCAGTCGCGTTCACCCACATGGACCACCCTCCCATGCTGATCGCCGAACACCTGGAACTCGATGTGGCGGGGACGGATCAGACACCGTTCCAGGTACACGCCGGGCTCGCCGAAGGCCGCCCCCGCCTCGGTGCGGGCCGCCGTGAAGTGCCGCCTGAACGACCCCTCGTCCGCCGCGATGCGCATTCCCTTCCCCCCGCCCCCGGCGGCCGCCTTGATCATGACCGGGAAACCGATCTCGCGGGCCCGCACCAGCGCCTCCGCCTCGTCGTCCACGATCCCGTCCGAACCGGGCACCACCGGGACCCCGGCCGCATGCATCGTCTCCCGAGCCACCGCCTTGTCGCCCATGGCGCGGATCTGGTCCGGCGTCGGCCCCACGAAGACCAGGTCCGAGCGCTGGCAGATCTCCGCGAACTCCGCGTTCTCGGCCAGGAAGCCGTACCCGGGATGCACCGCCTCCGCCCCCGTGATCTCGGCGGCCGCCACGATTCGCGTCACCTTCAGGTACGAGTCCGCCGCCTTTGCCGCACCGATGCACACGGCCTCGTCGGCGAAGCGCACATGCAGCGATTCCTGGTCGGCCTCCGAATACACGGCCACCGTGGCGATGTCCAGTTCCCGGCAGGCGCGCACGATCCTGAGCGCGATCTCGCCCCGGTTCGCGATCAGGAGTTTGGAGAACACAGGTCTGGTAAGACGGCTGTCTTACGCGGGATCGACGCGGAAGAGCACCTGTCCGAAGTCGACCGGTTCCGCGTTGTCGACGCAGATCTCGACGATCCGGCCGGCGGCTTCGCACTCGAGCTCGTTCATGAGCTTCATCGCCTCGATGACGCAGAGCACGTCGCCCGCCGCCACCGTGCTCCCCACCTGCACGTACGGGGCCGCCTCGGGCGAGGGCGCCCGGTAGAAGGTCCCCACCATGGGCGAGGTGATCTCCACCAGGTCGGCGGAGGCGGTTTCGGGCGACGCGGGCGGTGGGGGCGCCGCCGGTTCCCGCTCGGGAGGCGGCGCGGAGGCGGCGACGACCGGCGCGGCATCCGGCACCGCGCTGTTCGCCGGCGACACCGAGGCGACGGCATTGCCGCCGGCAGACTTGGACAACCGGATCCGCGTGCCCCCCCGCCTGATCTCCAGGTTGTCGAGGGAGGACTCGTCCAGCATCCGGATCAGGGACTCCACGAACTCGATATCGATCATCCGCTCACCCGCGTCAGGTATTTGTCCTCGCGCCGGTCGATCTTCAGGACGTCGCCGGTCTCGATGAAGAGGGGCACCTGCACGACCGCGCCGGTCTCCAGCGTGGCCGGCTTGGTCGCGCCCTGGGCGGTGTCGCCCTTGAAGCCGGGGTCGGTTTCGGTCACTTCCAGTTCGACGAACGCCGGAAGCTCCACGCTGAGCACGGTGCCGTCGTGGACCAGTCCCTCGCACTCCATGTTCTCCTTCAGGTACTGCAACTGGTCCTTGCCGAGCATGTCGCCGCTGATGGGGATCAGGTCGTAGGTCTCCTGGTCCATGAAGTAGTAGAGATCGCCGTCGGTGTAGGAGTAGTCGACGGGACGCCGCTCCAGCCTTACGCTCGTGACCCGTTCGCCCGCGCGGTAGGTGCGGTCGACGACCGCGCCCGACAGGACGTTCTTGAGCTTGGTGCGCACGAAGGCGCCGCCCTTCCCCGGCTTGACGTGCTGGAAATAGGTGATGGTCCACAGCGCCCCGTCGATCTCCAGGACCATGCCGTTGCGGAAGTCAGCGGTGCTCGCCATTGGCTTGCGATCTATCTCCTCTTGGAGCGGGTTTGCGGGCCACGCCGGCCCCGGCGCAGGGTAGAAGGCGGGGCTACGAACCCGGGGCCCAGAGCCGGCACAGATGGTTGTGCAGGCAACGAAACCCCGAAAGATAGCTGTCAACCCCGAAACCGGCGACCACCCCCACCGCGGCGGGGGTGAGAAGCGAGCGGCGGCGAAAGGATTCCCTGGCCGCCGGGTTGCTCAGGTGGACCTCCACGAAGGGCCGGGCGATGGCCAGCAGCCCGTCGAGGAGCGCCACCGAGGTGTGACCCAGTCCGGCCGGATTGATCACCACCCCGTCCGCGCGCCCGCGAACATCGGCGAGAAAATCCAGGATCCGCCCCTCGCTGTTCGATTGAAAGCACTCCACCTCGACGCCGCGCGCGGCCGCAAGCTCCTCCAGCGCCCGGTTCACGTCGTCCAGCGTCGCCGTGCCGTAGACTTCGGGCTCGCGCACACCAAGCAGGTTGAGATTGGGGCCGTGGACTACGGCGATCCGCACGGTCGGTCCTTTCCGGAGAGGTTTGTCGGCTGAGGCGCGGTCAGCGGATCCCTCCTGCGGCCAATGGTTCCGCCCACCACTCCCCTGGGAGTTTCCCTGAAACCGCTGTTCGCGGTAGGTTAGCGGGCTGTTAGCTTCCGTGACAAGGAGGACGCACCAGCCATGATGCAGCAACTGCGCAAGAGTACGAAGTGGATCATGATCCTCGTGGCCATCGCCTTCGGGGGGCTCATGTTCTTCGAGTGGGGGATGGACATTACGGGCCAGTCGACGGGATCCCTCGGGGAGATCGGGCGGGTCAACGGCACGCCGGTCCTGTACGACAACTACTTCAGCACCTACCAGACCCTCTACGATCAAGTGGCGTTCAGCCAGGAAGAACCGGTGACCAGCGCCCAGAATTCGGAGCTGGAGGACCAGGCCTGGAACGAAGCTGTCACCAATATCCTGATTCAGCAGGAGCTCGATCGGCGGGGGATCGTCGTCACCGACGAGGAGATCCTGAGCGCGGCGCGTTTCAGCCCGCCGCCGGCGCTGATGAACGACCCCGAGCTTCATACCGATGGCCAGTTCGACCTCGCCAAGTACCAACAGTACCTGTCGGTGTTGACCGGCGACCAGCTCCGGGAGCTGGAGAACTACTACCGGACGATCATCCCGCGCGCCAAGCTGCTCCGCCAGGTGGGTTCCGGTCTCTACGTCTCCGAGAACGACCTCTGGCACACCTACCGAACCCAGAACGAGAAGGCCAGCGCGCGATTCGTCGCCTTCGACCCTCTGGTCCGCATCTCGGAGGACCAGTTCGAGATCACCGAGGACGAGGTGGGCGACTACTACGACGAGAACCGGGAAGACTACTTCGTCCCGGCCAGCGCGCGCGTCATCATCGTGGCGATCTCCAAGACCCCGACCGAGGCCGACACCGCCGCGGTCCTGACCAGGGCGGAGGAGTTGCGGCAGGAGATCCTCGACGGGGCGGATTTCGCGGAGCTGGCGCAAGCCGAGTCTTCGGATGAGACCACCGCGGCAGAGGGTGGGGACCTGGGGGTCTTCCCCAGGGACCGGATGGTCCCGGCGTTCGACTCCGCGGTCTTCGCGGCGCGCCTCAACCGGGTCACCGAGCCGGTGCGGACCACCTACGGCATTCACCTGGTCGAGGTCACGCAGCGCTGGGGCCGCGACTCGGCCCAGGCGCGCCATATCCTGCTTCCCTTCGAGCGCACCGAAGACTCCGAAATTGCGCTCTACACAGCGGCCGACTCCCTGGAGGAACTGGGCGAGTCCACGACGCTCACCGAAGCGGCGATCCAGCTGGGAATCGAGGCCGACACCGTCGAATTCCTGGAGAACTACCCGTTCGCGCCGGTGGCCGGAGACGTGGCGGACGGCGGCGAGTGGGCCTTCGACCCGGAGACCTCGCCCGGCGATGTGAGTCTGGTGTACGAGAACCGGTTGGCGTTCTATGCCATGGAGCTGGTCTCGGTCGATGCGTCGCACTACCTGACGCAGCAGGAGGCGGAGATCGCGATTCGGGCCGCGATCGCCACCCTGAAGAAGGTCGAAGCTGCGATGGACGAGGCGCGGGATCTGTCAGAACAGGTCCGCGGCGGTCGCCCCTTTGCCGAGGTCGCGCGGGAATTCGGGTTGGAGCTGCGCGACGCGGGTCCCTTCACGCGGACCGAATTCGTGTCGGGACTGGGGCAGTACAACGCGGCGGTGGGAACCGCGTTCGGGCTGGAGGTCGGCGAGGTCTCCGGCGCCGTTCAGGCAAACCAGAACGCCTTCGTCATCGAACGGACCGGATCAGAGGCCGCCGACAGTCTGACCTGGGCGGGCCAGATGGAGCTTCAGCGCGAGCAGTTGCTGGCCGCGATCCGCGAACAGCGGCTCGTGGAGTGGATCGAAGCCCTGCGCGCGGAAGCCGACATCGTCGACAGGCGCGAGGAAGTGCTCAACCCGCCCGAGGACGCCAACCAGATTCAGCTGCCGGCGGTGTTCTGAGCGGCGGCAGGGTCTCTCCGGTTATCAACCCGGGGTGAGGCGGCGTGGCGCTGTCTTCTCGCCCGCTTCCGAGGACTGAGCCGTCGAAGTGTTCTCCCGGGGCGGCTGCAACTCGCCCTCTTTCCGCACCGACGACTCGATCTCCCGGACGGAAGACTTGAATTCCCGGATCCCCTTCCCCAGCGAGGTGCCGATCTCCGGAAGCCGCTTGGCCCCGAAGAGGAGCAATACGACGAGGAAGATGACGATCATCTCCATGAGACCGAGATTGAAAGGCATGATATCCGCGACCTTTTTGTGTCCGGGAGGTTCCGAAGAAAAGCTCGTCAGGAACCGTCCGCGACCGGTTTGGATCAACAACCTAACCGATTCCGGCCCTTTCGCAAACAAGACAGGAAACCGCAGAGGGGCGGGTCAGGCGTGGTTTCGCCCGGGTTGAAGGGCTGGCCGGCAGCGGGGCGCGGACAGCTACAGCCAGGAGCGGACCACGAGCGCCACGATGGCGATTCCCACCAGTGTGAGCACGTTGAGCGCGACGGACACCGGCCCCAGCGTGAACGCCACGGCCTGCAGATCGATGGAGACCGGACCGAACGACCCCTTGACCGCGGAGGTCAGAAAGGAACGGGCCACACCCCCGGGGAGGAAGTTCTCCGCGAGCATGGTGAGCAGCCCGCCCAGAAACAGCCCGCATACCACAGTCCACAACCCTCGGGTGATGTTGCGCCGGTAGTTCGATTCCATTCCGCTTACCTGGACCGGTCGACCACATACATGACGGACTCGGAAAGGGCGTCCAGCGCCCGGCCGGGTGTGAGCCGGGCGATCTCCGCCTGGGCCGAATCCGCGTATTCCACGGCCCTGCCTCTCGCGTATTCGAGACCGCCGTTGCGCCGCACCAGCTCGATCGCGCCGCGGACCTCCTCGTCGCCCGGCTCCACGAGGGTGAAGAGGTGGCGAATCTGGTCTACTTCGGCGGAGGACATCTCCTTGAGGGCTCCGACCAGCGGCAGTGTGACCTTTCTCTCCCGCAGGTCCAGCCCGGCCGGCTTTCCGGTCACGTCCGCGCTTCCCGCGTAGTCGAGCATGTCGTCGGCGATCTGGAAGGCCATGCCGAGAAAGTGCCCGAAGCGACGGAAGGCGACGCGATTCGCCGGAACCCCGGCCAGCGCCCCCATCTCGCAGGCCGCCGACATCAGTGACGCCGTCTTGGCGGCGATGAGCCGGTAGTACTCGGATTCGGAGAACGAGATGTCGTCGTAGGAGAGGAGCTGCCGCATCTCTCCCACGCTCATCGTGTTGGCGGCCGAAGCGAGGACGCGCACCGCGTCCAGGTCGCCGAGCCGCGCGAGTTCGGTCACGGCGCGGCTGTACAGATAGTCCCCCATGATGATGGCGATTTGGTGCGTCCACAGTGAATTCACTGTCGGCATCCCGCGCCGCAGCACCGAGTGATCGACCGCGTCGTCGTGCACGAGCGTCGCGATGTGGACCAGCTCCACCACGGCCGCCAGGGTCACCGCGTCTTCGGAGGACTCGTCCCCCACTTCGCTGGCCAAGAGGAGGAGCGTGGGCCGAAAGAGCTTGCCGGGCACACTGAGGAGGTAGTCGTTGACTTCCTCGATCATCGAGAAGTCCGACACCGTGACCCGGTGCAGCTCCTCCAGCACGAGTTCGAGCCGGTCTCTGACCGGCGCTTGAATTCCGGAAAGCCCTGGCGCGGCTCTCCGGGGAGCCGTGGTTGTCTTCGTCATGTGCGGGGTTGGGGGGACGCTATTACAGAGGAAAGTTAGCATCTGGAACGGGAAAGGCCATATTGGGCACCACATTGGGCGCCGCGACGCGGCCAACGGAGCAGCCCGCGCGGGGTTCCCTACGAACGCCCTGCGTCCGCCGCCACTCCCGCGGCAACGCGGTGACTCAGAGTGCGGTCGGGCGACCAGTCCCGTATGCCCATTGTCCTGGCCACCCGGTTCGTGATGGCGTCGGGTGCCAGTCCGATCACCTCGGTCCCCGCAGTCCGCCCACCGATGCGGATGACCTCGGCCCTGATCGCTCGGAAGACCTCCAGCGGATCCGTCGTATCGGGACTCTCAAGATTCATGGCCACCTGCGTACGGATCTGCCGCGGAAGGAAGAGCGCCATGGCCCGGACGCCCGGGAAACCCCCGGACGATTCCCGAACGGCCGCAGCGATCTTCGCCGCGTCCGCGAGAGACACCCCCTCGAGGTCCACGTTCCAGGCCAGAAGCACCTCCCTGGCCCCGACACAGGTGGCCCCGGCCGCGGGGTGCGCGAAGTGGTGCGCCGGCGCCCCGTCCTCGTCCAGTCCCGGAACGTCCGCCCGGACACGGTCCGGCGGCGCCTCCGAAACGAGCGCCTCGAAACCTCCCCGCCGGATGGAGGCCAGCGTCCGCCCTGCGGGCTGGGAAGCCCGGCCATAGAAGTAGACGGGGATCCCCAGCCGGCCGAGTCGGGCAGCCGCGCGCCGCGCCAACCTCACCGCCCGGGACATTCCCATGCCCCGCAGAGGCACGAAGGGAAGCACGTCCAGGGCGCCCACCCGGGGATGCACGCCGCGATGGCCGCGCAGATCGATTCGGTCGCGCGCGATCCGTGCCGCGGCCACCGCCCCGTCCTCCACCGCGCCGGGACGACCGACGACCGTAACCACGCATCGGTTGTGATCGGGATCGCGGGTGGTGTGCAGCACATCGCACCCCGTGCGCGCGAACGCCTCCGCCACCGCGGTCACGAATTCCGGATCACGGCCCTCGCTGAAATTCGGAACCGCCTCCACCAGCGGCGCGGCGGCGCCCGTCGCGGGTGTCTCTACAGGCCCTCCGATCCACCCGCGAGCGACAGCTGCGGATTGCCCGCCTGCGTCTGGTAGGCCCAGTCGAAGATGATGATGTAGCCCTCCTGGCAGCCGCCGGAGTGTGAGGTCCGCACCGCGCCGTAGCGCATCTCCCCGTCGTCGCCGGGGACATGAAACATGTAGGTGTAGCCACCCTCCAGGCGAATGTCCGAGGAGCCGTACCCCGATGTCGGCGCCTCCTCCCACGACGTGCAGTCCGGATCCGCTCCGGGACCGCATTTGAGCGCCGAGGTGGCTCGGCGGGTGGGATGGATGAACGCTCCCGGTCCGGGGACGAACCACAGCCCGTCGGCGTCAACCTCGATACTGAAGTGACGGTCGGGATCGTCTCCGTCCATGACCGCCTGGACGTCATCCGTCTCCTGAAAGCGAAAGCCGGAGGCCTCCGGTTTCGACTGATATGGATACATGATCTCGCTCGTGTAGTCCGGTCTCGGCGTGGTTTCGACGAGCTCGCTCGCGTGGCTCTCGTGGCCGTAGTAGTCGATGGAGGTCACATAGTAGGTCGCCGTCGTCCCGTTTTCGGCAAGCAGATCGATGAATCCCGGTGAATCCGTGTCGCCAAGGTATTGGTCGCCGTCGTCGCCGGAGTAGTAGACCCGCCACGCGACGAACTCTTCATCCGAGGCCGAGTTCTCGCTCCAGCGGAGGTACACGGCGTTGTCCAGCGCAACGGCCGCAACCTCGTCGGGAACCGGCGGCGGAGTGGGATACGGCACGTAGACTTCGACGGAATAGTCGCTGGCGCTCTCCTCCCCCGTGTCCGGATCCGCGGCGGCCACGTAGTACTCGTAGGTGTGGTCGGCCCTCACGTTGATGTCGCGGTAGAGGCATTCTCCCTCGGAGCAGCTGGTCACCTCCGCGATGAAGAAATAGTCGGTATCGGTGGTCCGCCTGCCGTAGACGCGGAAGGCCTCTCCGTCCCACGCGGATCCCATTTGCCAATACAGGTCCACGCCGCGGTCGTAGTACGCTCCCTCCAGGTCTTCGGGTGGAGCGGGCGAATCCACGTCCACCGTAATCGTCACCTCGCATGCTCCCGCACACAGGACGAACACCGCCATCGCCATTCGCCGATATCGCATTCTTCACCTCGTTTCGGTTCGTTGAAAAAGGGCTGGCGGCCACGTCCGCCGCCACCACGTTCGAAATCCCCCCTAGCAACTCCGCGTTCACCGCACGCGGCACACGGAAACCATTCGCGAACACGCCGCCGGGGTTCTCTTCAGCATTTTCCGTACCATGGCAGTAAGTCCATGCCATGAGCGCACTTGAGAAAACAGATGCGGCCGACGCATGTCCCCGCCCAAGGACGACGGTTACCCTGTCCTGGACACTCGCCGCATCACCGACCCGAATCAAGCGCGGGCCGGAGCGGCCATTTCCGGCGAAAGAGATTAGCCGGACGATTCTTCCCTCGGCGGGTCCGAGCCGGCTCAGAACCCTCTTCCCGGCCGCCGCCTGCCTTGCTGTCCCCCGGTCCGCTGTTCGTAGTCGAAGTGCAGGTCCCGGTTGTCAGTGAGCGCCACCTCGAAGAGGAACGTCCAGTTACCGGTGGCCGTCTGTTGAAAGGCGAACTCGGCTTCCCAGCGATGCAACTGGCGCGTGAGGCGAACCACATGGTCATTGAAGGCGCCCGCCACCACGTCGTATGAAGTGCGCCAGTCCACCGACCACTGTTCCGTGGGCTGAAACCGAACGTTCGCCTGCACCATCTGGTTGCCGGCCATTTCCACGCCCCGGTTGCGGGCGAGGGAATAGGAAAACGAGGCCGACCAGTCACCCACCCCACCACCCCTCTGGCTGCTTCGCCGCGTCTGTCTGCGGTCGTCGGAGCGCGGCACGATCGACGACTCCCCCAGATCCTCGGTCTCCAGGCCGGTCGGATCCAGCGCGTCCTCCTCTTCCTCCTCTTCGGTCCGGGTGGTGGTCGAGGCGGTATCGTCGTCCACGTCACCACCCGTCAGACGCCTGAGCCAGCGGAAGACCGTGGACTCGTTGCTCACCGAGAAGGAGAGGTTCGCGCTCGACATGAAGGGCGCAAAGCTCAGGGCTCCACCCGCGCCTCCCGCCCCCGCGTCGTCGAAGATGTCGTGTTCCACCGAGAGCGAGAGCCCGCGCATGTAGTCGGAACTGATCTGATTCGAAACCCTCAGGTTGTCGGCGAACCCCCGGCTGAAGTGGCCCAACTCGCTGGCCTGGACGAAGTCGTAGGTCAGCGCGCTGGTGCGCACCGCAAGGACGGTCACCTTCTGCGCTCTGGGAAGCCGACGCGGCCCCTCGGAGCGGTCACGCGGCTGCGACTCGGAAGCCTCCGCGGCGGCGGAGTCCGCGGCCGGATCCTCGACCTTCTTCTCGAAGGTCTGGGTCAGTCCGAGGCGGATCTCGTTGCGAGGCTGGATGGCGCGGTCCCCGAAGGTCAGCCGTTGAAGCTCGGTCGGATTCGTTTCCGGCGAATACGCGTAGTCGAAGGTGGGGGACAGCTTGTGGCGGAACCGGTCGCCGTAGAAGAAGCCGTAGACGTCCGCCTTGAGCGACGCGCCGAAGGAAAGGCGCCGCGGCGCCGCGATGAACCCTCCCCCGCCCACGGTAGTGGTGTCGGACCGGATCGACCGGCCCGAAACGGCCAGGTTCGGGGTAAGCGAGGTGGAGCCGACGAGCGTCACCTGGTAGTTGATCCCGGTCGACCAGGTGAGTTCCTCGGCCGTGAAGTTCATCGCGTCTTCGGCGATGCGCGGAAAGAACGACGGCCGTTTCAGATCTCCCACGCTTCCCACCCCGACGGCTGGAGGCTCGGTTTCGAAGAAGCCCGCGGGCAGGTCGCGGGTGGTGTTGCGGTTCAGGTTCACGCTCTGCGAGACGGACAGTGCCCCCATCGATAGGCTGGTCGAGAGGCCGCCGCGCCAGGCCTCCGTGTCCGCCGATCTGATCTCGAAGACGGAGTCCGGGTGCTGCGCGGGGAAGTCGCGAACCGACCGCGCTACGCTTCCGGAAGCCGACCACGTCATGTTGTTGTAGAAGCGGGCCCTGTTGGCTGGAGCGCTGAACAGCGTGAGCGGCTTGAGGGACAGATTGGCCCTGGGAAGCGTCATCTCGACGCGGTCGTTGGAGAGGTGCTGCCTGCGGTCGGCGTTGACCGACACGCTGCCCCAGTCGAAACGCCGCGAGAACCCGCCCTTCGAGTCGATCGACTGCGTGATCTCACGCGGATCGAAGGAGTTGCGGCGCACGAAGTCGCTGCTGGACGCATAGGCGAACTGGGCGTCGATTTGGGTCCTCTCCGACAGGATCCACCTGTGCCGGGTGTCGATGGCCAGCTCGGAACCCCCCTCGACGCGCCAGAACTGGCGAAAGTTGACGCCCCCGTTCAGAAACTGGCGTCTCCAGTCGTAGCGGAGCGCACCGTTGATGCCCGTGTAGTTCCCGCTCCACCAGTCCAGCGCCACCTGGGCGTCGGCGTAGTCGTTGATCGCCCAGTAGTACCCGATGTTGGAGATCCGCCGCGCGTACCCGCCCGAGGTGCGCACGATGTCGTTGACGGAGAATTGGGGCGCGAGGAGGCCGGAACGGCGCTCGGTCGCGGTGCTCTGGGCGATGAAGGGGAGCCAGAAGACCCCCACGTCCGCGAAGTAGAGCAACACGTTGCGCGCGACCATCGTGCCCCCGGGATACATCTTGATTTCGCCCGCGACGAAGTGGTAGTGGGGCTCCTCGTGGTCGCAGCTCGTGAAGGTCATCCGGTGGCAGTAGGAGACGTCGCCGTCCACCCACGGGCAGTCGCCGCGCACGTTCCAGCTCCCCGCCTGGAGCTGGGTCGTGGTCTGTGCGTCGAGCGCGGTGCCCCGCTGTTCGTTCAGGTCGAAGATGATCTGGCGCGTGAGGACGGGGTTGCCCTCGTCGGGCGTGAAGGTGGCCTCCCGGCCGTAGGAGACCAGTCGTCCCGTATTGTCGTCGAAGATCAGCGTGTCGCCGGACAGCTCTACGCCGTCACGGTTCATGACCGTCCCGCCCTCGCTCGCGCTGAGGAGCGTGAGCACCCTCGATTCGGTCTCGAAGACGGCGTCGTCGGATCGGTACTGGACCAGGTTGTAGCCGGTGAGTTCGAGCAGCTCGAGGAGCGTGGAGTCGTTGACGGTTTCGGCCATTTCGGCCATTCCCGGTTGCGGCAGCAGCGAGTCGGGCAGCAGGCCGGTCGAGTCGCCAAGCGCGCGGGTGAGGCGTTCAAGGCGCTCGGTGACGATGTCCCGCAGCGAATCGGGGAGCTCCTGGGCGGACAGCGGCTTGTGTGCGCCCGCAGAGGACGCGAGTGCGAACAGTACCGCGACCGTCGGGAAGGCCCCGGCGCGCAACCGGCCTGCCATCCGGACGCCGGGCTTCGCCGTCCGCATTCGGCCACGCGCGAGGGTCCGGGACGAGGTCAGTAGGCTCACCATCCGCTCGCTACTCCTCACCGTCCGCGTCATGAGCCTCCGAAGCATCCGGATCGGGGGTGGCCGGGTCGGGGGGCTCTCCCTGCCGCGCGGGGTCGCCGTGGTCGTACGGGGTGGGCGCGGCGACGGTGTCCTCGGGGGCGGTTGTCCCGGACGGCTCGGCGTCGCGCGCGTAGCGCTTCCGCCAGACCAGCACCGAGAGGAAGATGCTGAACTCGTAGAGCAGGAATATCGGAGCCACCATGAATATCGTGATCGTGATCGCGTCGCCGGGTGAAATCAGGGCGGCCAGGATCGTGCTCGCCACGATCGCGTGCCGCCTCTTGGTTCTGAGAAAGCGGGGGGTGACGATCCCCAGCACGCTCAGGACCAGAATCACCACTGGCAGTTCAAAGACCAAACCTATCGCCAACAACAGTTTGATGACTTCGCTGAAGTAATGGTTGGCCGTCCAGTCCTGAGTCATGTAGTCGCTGCCGAAAGTGACCATGAAGTCGAGGTAGAACGGCAGGACGATGAAGTACGCCATCGCCACTCCCGCAATGAAGAGGACGAGCCCCAGGTAGAGGGAGGGCACGATCGCGCGCTTCTCGCGTTTCTCCAACGCGGGCGAAAGGAAGCGCCACGCCTGGTACACCAGGGTCGGAGAGGCCAGCACGATGCTGATCACGATGGCGACCTTCAGGGCGAAGAAGAAATTCTCGTTGGGCGCCAGCGCCTGGGGGAGCCAGTCTTCTCCCAGGACTCCCCGGCCGGGAGCGAGCAGGATCGCCATCGCGTCGAAGTAGATGACGAGGAAGAACCCCGCCGCGAAACCGAGGACCAGCGCCAGCAGACTCCACAGGATCCGCCAGCGCAACTCCTCCAGATGGTCCAGGAAGGGCATTTCCGCCTTTGGGTTGTCCTTCACCCGGGCCAGCAGACCTTCGCGCAGCCTCTTCATCGTTCCTCACCGCCCGCGCCGTCGCCCAGCGGAAGAGGCAGTTCGCCCTGGAATCGCCGTCGTCCTTCGCGCTGCTCCCTGATGATCAGCTCGTCGACAGCCTCCTGAAACTCGTCGATGTCCTGAAAGTTCCGGTACACCGACGCATAGCGAATGTACGCCACGCGGTCGAGCGGTTTCAGCCCCTCCATGACCTCCTCGCCGATCTTGGCCGACGACACCTCGGCGCGGGCCGATCCCGACACCGTATCCTCGACCCCGTCCACCAGCGCCTCGATGTCGCCAGGCGAGACCGGACGCTTGGCGCACGCGGTCGCGACGCTCGCCGCCAGCTTGTCGCGCTGGAAGTCCTCGGCGCTGCCGTCGCGCTTCACAACCTGCAGCGGCCGCTTCTCGACGTGCTCGTACGTGGTGAAGCGCCGCTTGCAGTCCAGACACTCGCGACGCCGGCGAATCGCGCGCCCGCCCCGCGCGGTGCGCGAATCCACGACCTTGACCGAGTTGGAGCTACAGACGGGGCAGAGCATGGCCGGCGGCTCCTCGGGACATGAAGAGCGCTGTCAGGGGATCTCGTCGAGCTTTTCCCGCGCCTGCTCGGCGAAACGGTCGTCCGGATAGGTGTTGATCACACGTTCCAGGTATTCGCGGGCCCTGTCGTAGTATTCGAGCTCGACGCACAGCACCCCGGCCCGGTAGAGGGCCCTGGGGATCAGGTCCGAGGTCGGAAACATCCGGGGTATCTCGAGGTAGTCGGCGATCGCCTCATCCAGCTTGTCGTCAAGGGTCAGCAACTCACCCCTGTGAAGGTAGGCGGCGGGCACCAGCGGGCTGTTGGGATACTGGTCGATGAACGTGCTGAAGCCCCGCAGGGCGGACGTCGACAGGTCCCGTTCCTTGTTGGCGACCGCGATGTCGAACAGTGCCTGCTCGTCCTCGCTGATGCCGCGCGGCTCCGCGGAATCCGCGACCCCGGTCTCACCACCTTCGACCGTCGAATCCCTCTCCTCCGCCTGCGCGATCCGCCGCTCCACCTCCCGCCACTGGGCATCCAGATCGTCGCTCAGCCGCTCCAGCGTGCGCAGGTTCTGGGTCGCGAGTTCGCGGACACCCTCCAGTTCCTTCTCGATCTCAAGCTGTCTCCCGCTGGCGCTTCCCCGGAGGTTGAACATCCGTTCCGAAAGGGCGAGCACCGAGTCCATCGCCGCGTGGTGCTGCTCGTCAACCGAACGCCGCATCGCGGCTATGGCCGAGTCCTGCCGGGCCGAAAGCGCCAGCACCTCGCTCCGGAGGTCCTCGACGTCGCCTCTTGTCGCGCACGCCCCGAGTGGAATCAGAAGGACCAGCAGCCCGGGGAACTTGCCGACCCGGCACCTCACCGCTCTCCGTGCTCGGGCGGGTTTAGCCACGAACTGCCAGGACCGCACGGTTCACGGTATGCCGGCCGAACGGGTCAGCCCGCGCACTGGCCGAGGTCGCCCTCCCCGGCCGTGAGGATGAACTCGACCCGCCGGTTGCGGGCCCAGGCCGCCTCGTTGGATCCCTGGGCGATCGGTCTTTCCTCGCCGTACGAGACCGTTGAAAAGCGGGTGTCCGCGAGGCCGAACCCGGTGAAGAACTCGGAGACGGACTGTGCGCGTTCGCTCCCCAGCGCGATGTTGTATTCCGAGGTTCCACGCTCGTCAGCATGGCCCTCCATACGGAGGCGCACAGTGGGACAACTGCGGAGGACCGCCAGCTTGCTGCGCAGTGTTTCGGTCGTTTCGGCGGTGAGGGTGGATTCGTCGTAGTCGAAGAAGACCATTTGGGTGAGCGTCTCCCTCGCGGCCCGCGCCCTTCGGTCGATCTCGATCTGAGCCTGCCTCTGCGCCTCTCGCTGTCGGCGCTCCGCGTCGGCGATCGAGTCGAGTCTCCTCTGTTCCGCTTGGGCCGCGAGCTCTTCAGCCGTGGGACCCGTGGGCGTGGGAGCGACCGGTGGAGGGGGTTCCGGACGGCAGGCGGCGGCGAGGACAACAGTGGCGAAGGCGGCAAGGACCAACCGTGGGTTGAACATCCCTTCTCCCGGTGAATGGAGGTACGCGTTATCGGCTCAGGAGCCCGGACTCGACACAATCAAAATATAGGTGAAAACGGCAAGCTCGGTAAAGGGGGTTTGGCGGTTGATTTGGGGGCGCCTGGAGGACGCGGGAATCCCGCAATCCGCTCACCGGACCACCCCGTTTTCGGCCAGAATCGGCGACCAGTCGGGATCCTCCGCCTTCACGTTGGGCACCAGCAGGCGGGTGCGTCCCGTCACCGTATCCACGACGAACACCCCGGACCCGTAGCTTCGTGTCCCCTGGAACACGATGTGGCGGCAGTCGGGGGCCCAGTTGGGGTCCTCGTTGTTCCCTTCCTGGGTGAGCTGAAGGAGGCGTCTGCCGCCACCCCCGATCTCCGCGACCAGGATGTGGTAGCGATTGGCCTGCCTTCTGCCGCCGATGCCGCCGGCAAATGCCGCCTTGTCCCCGCAGGGCGACCAGTCCGGGTCGGTGAAGAAGCCGCCCTCGCCGTAGCGGAACGGGGAGAGCAGTTCGTCGTCACCTTCTCCCACGGGTCGCAGGTACACCTGGGGTGTCGCCATGCCCAGGCGGGTGGACATGAAGATCAGGCTGTCTCCGTTCGGAGAGAAGACCGGCTGCAGGTCGTTGTAGCGGCCGCCGACGAGGCGCTGCAGGCAGCATCCGTCCCGAATGTCGTAGCTGAAGAGGCCGCTGGGCTCCTCGCCGACGATCGCAAAGACGATGGAATTCCCGTCCGGATGATAGGTCGGCATGTGATGCTGGCCATGCCCCTCCGGCACCAGGAGCCGTTGCTGGCCATCCCCCGGACTCAGCTCGTAGATGCGGGGCAGTCCGGACTTGAACGAGCCGTACGCGATTCGCTTCCCGTCCGGCGACCAGGCCGGAGACGTGGCGATGCTCCCATCCCAGGTGAGCCGCCGCATGTTCCGGCCGTCGGAGTCGACGATGTAGAGCTCCGTGGCGTCTTGTTCCCCGGGGGCGCGCATGCGGAAGACGATGCGGGTCGCCGCCATGCCCGGGTCGCCCGTCACCCACCTGACCACGGCGTCCGACACGCTGTGCACCGCCAGCCGGAAGTCCGGGTGGTCCCTCGCGGGGAGCGGGAAGGTGGCCCTTGCCTTGAGGCTTCCGAAGACGATGTCGTGAACTTCAACCGCGAAGGTATAGCCGCCGGCGGGACCCTGGGGCTCGACGGTCCCCACCAAAAGCCAGTCCACGTCGAACTGCTCCCAGAGCGCGTACTGCACACCTTCGCCCGCGAACTCGGCGGGAAGCGAGTCCCGGACCCGGAAGCGGTCGCTGTAGTCCAGGTCCCGGGCGATGATCCCCTCGATCTCGCGGGCGAGCCCGGCGTCCTCGGCGAGCACGGTCAACGGTCGAATCGCGATTGGCGGGACGTAGCGTTCCACGATGAAGTCTCGAAGGTCGACGCCCGGGATGACCATATCGGTCTCCTGGCCCGAGGCGGCGAGCGGCGCGGCGGCCGCCGGCAGGAGCAGCAAGCAAATGCGGGCGCTGTCGGCAACCCGCGAACGAGGACGGCGGCAACCCTCCGCGATGCTGTGTCCGCGCTCGATTCTTCGCATCAATTCATTCCCTCCGGCCGAACCACCGGCTCCTCCGATCCGATCCTCGACGTGATCGTGTAGTTGACGGGGAGAAACTCATACGGGTAGTCATCCGGCAGCGGTCCCAGGCGGCCCGGGGTACCGGCACACTCGATCGCCGCCATCGCCGCGTTGTCAAAGGTGTGGTTTCCGGATGACCTGGCCACATCGAAATCCGGCACGCTCCCGTCACGGAGAATCCGGAAGGTCATCACCACCTCGAACCGGCCGGAGCCCTCCCAGCGGAAACAGCGCCTGATCCAGTTGATGATGTTCTGGTAGTACTCCGGATAGTCGCGCCGCAACGCCTCGACCTGTTGTGTGATCTCGTCCTCGCCTTCGTCGGGTGTCTCCGTCTCGGCGGGCCTCTCCGCCTCCGCGGGCGGCGTTTCCTCGAGGACGGGCGGCGTTTCGGTGGTATCCGGCTCCGGCTCGGGATCGGGTTCCGCCACCGGTGCTTCCTCCTGCGGGGTGGGCGGCGGATCCTCGGGCGTCTCGACGACCAGCTCGTCGGGCGGCTCGGGGGCCATCGCAACCATGTCGATGTACACGAACTCGTACAGGATCGCGGGAGGTTCGAGCGCCGGAACCACCCAGAAGACCAGCAGGAGCACCGTCAGGTGGACTCCAAGCGACACCCCCAGCGCCCCTCTGCCCAGGGGCCGCCGCCTCACGCGGCCCGTCCCTTCGCCGCTCGACACGATCGGCGTCATCGCATGAACTCCTGGAAGATGAGCGCCAGGCGCACCTCCTGGTCGCCGATGCCCGCGAGGGCGCGGCCGATGCGGGCGTAGACCGCCGCCGAATCACCCTTGAGGTAGACCACGTCCGCGTTGCGCTCCTCGATCAGCTCCTGGAGCGCGACGTCGAGCATGTCGTCCGCCACGGGCGCATCGCCGATATGGAACATTCCCTCAGAGTCGACCGCCACGACGATCATTTCGTCCGTCGCCTCGATGACCTGTACCGGCCCCTGAGGTATGTTGACCTCGATTCCCGCCTGCAGCACCGGCGCAGTGATGATGAAGATGATCAGCAGGGTGAAGGCGACATCGACCAGGCTGGTGACGTTGATCTCGGCCCGGACGGGGAGCCCGTTGCGCTGCCGGTCGCGCCTGGTCATGGGTGACGCTCCGTCATCGCCGCGAACTCCTCGTGCCAGCGGCCGCTGCGGCGCGGATCACGTGCCATGCGCCTCGCCTCTTCACACGTGCCGCTCCTTGGCCAGCGTGCCGATGAACTCGCTCGCGAAGCCCTCGAACTCGCCCCGCACCAGGTTCAGGCGCGAGACGAAGTGGTTGTATGCGATCACCGACGGGATGGCCACCGCCAGTCCCGCCACCGTGGTGATGAGTGCCTCTGCCACCCCGGGCGCCACCGCGCTGATGTTGGTGGACCGCGCGGCCGTGATGCCGAGGAAGGTGTTCATGATGCCAATGACCGTGCCCATCAGCCCCAGCAGCGGCGACACCGACCCGATGATCGCGAGCCAGTTGAGGCCGTGCGCGAGTTCGTCGATCTCCTCGGCCTCCACCTTGTCCATGACCATCCGGAGGGCTTCCAGCTGGGTCAGCGACAGCCCGTCGGCCTGGCTCGAACCGAAGAGCGCCCCGGGGCTGAGTTCGGCGAAGAAGGAGAGCCCGCTGCGGAAGAGGCGGGTATACGGGGACTCGGGGAGCCCGATCAGCGCCTCGGACGCCTCGGTCAGGTTGCCGGCTTCTTCCATCCGGCCCAGGAACCGGTCCCCCTCCCGCCGCACGGCCCGGAAGTGACGGACCTTGGAGATGATCACCCACAGTGAGAGAACCGAAAAGAGGACCAGCACCGCGAGCACGACCAGCGTGGGACCGCTGGCGCCCGCGATCATGTCCGCGGCTGACTCCATCGGTTGCTGGGGAAGGAGTTCGTTCATGCGATCGTGACTGCTTCCGAGCGGGAAGCGATGTGTTCGAAGGTTGCGGCCAGACCTTCCCGCAGGCTCAGCGCGGGGGTCCAGCCTCGTTCACGTAGCCTGGCGGTGGAGAGGGCACTGCGACGGAGCTCCCCGGGGCGGGGGCCCTCGAAGGCCCGGCCGGCGTGGATGCCGGACGCTCCTTGCAGGATGTCGGCGAGCTCGTTCACGGTTGTCTCGATCCCCGTGCCTACGTTGAAGGCGCGCGCGTCGAGCCCCGGCGCGGGGGAGAGGTCCATGCGGGCGGCCAGCAGGTTGGCCCGGACCACGTCCCCGACGTAGACGTAGTCACGGGTCTGCTCACCGTCGCCGTAGATGACCAGGGGTTCGCCCCGGAGAAGGCGCCGGCAGAAGATCGCAATCACGCCGGCCTCGCCGTGCGGATCCTGGCGGGGACCGTACACGTTGCCGTAGCGGAGCGCCACGTATTCCAGACCGTGCACCTCGCGGTAGTAGTTGAGGTAGTGCTCGCCCGCCAGCTTGGTGACGCCGTAGGGCGACAGGGGTTCCTTCGGCGCGTCCTCCGGGGTCGGGATCTCGTGGGGCTCCCCGTAGACGACGCCGCCGCTGGAGACGAATACGATCCGCGCCGTGCCGCTCTCCCGCGCCGCCTGGAGGATGTTGAGGAGGCCCGTCACATTGACGCGGGCATCGAGTGCGGGATCGGCCACCGAGACGCGCACGTCGATCTGCGCGGCGTGATGGTTGATGATGTCGAAGCCGATGCCGCGGATGAGGTCGCCAACCCGCGGGTCGCCGATGTCGAGCTGGTGGAACTCGGCGCCCGCCGGGACGTTATCGAGACGACCGGAGGAGAGATCGTCGATGATCCAGACCCTGTCACCCCGGTCGATGTGGGCTTCGGCGACATTGCTCCCTATGAAACCGGCGCCTCCGGTGACCAGGATCTTCCTGCTCTCGTGGGGCATCTTCTCCATAGGGTTGGCTGGGCCTCAGTTCGAAAGGTAGCCGCTCGGGCGAAAACTTGAAGTCCCGGCCCCCCGACCCGGCACCCTGACGGCCCGCCGGCCCCGGTCTTGCCTGGCCCAATCACGTCCCACCCGGGGGATTCGCCGGACCGACCTCCAGCGCGAAGATGACCGCGTCCTCCGGGGGATCCCGGTAGTAGTCCGGATGGCGACCGATCTCCCGAAAGCCGAAGGCCGCGTACAGCCCGGCCGCCACCTCGTTCGAGGCGCGGGCGGCCAGAAGGACCCAGCGCTCGTCCCGGTCGCGCAGAGTCTCCATGCACCCCCGCAGCAGAGCCGAGGCGATGCCCTGCCGCCGGTGACCGGGATCCACGGCCAAGTTGGCCAGTTCGGTGTCGCCGGACCGGGCGGTCAGGATCGCGTAGCCGACGACCGCTCCGTCCAGCGTCGCCACGAGCACGTCGGCATCCGGCCGGTCGAGGAGGGAGGCGAAGGTCTCCGCGCGCCATGGACGGCGGAAGGAGCCAACTTCGATCCGGCTGATCTCCTGCAGGTCGCCGGGCTCAGCACGCCGCAACGCGACGGGGGCCGTCATCCCGGGCGCCACGCCCTGATGTACCGCGGCTCCCAGGCGGCCGCGTCGACGGAAACCCACGAGCAGCATCGCACGACGGCGTCCGCGATGGGGATCCCGACGGGGAGCGGTCGCACCGTGTAGCCGGCGGCCCGAATCAGGGCTGCGTGCGCGATGGCCCCATCCCCCATGAAGACGGTGTCGAGTGGCGGCCGCGCGTTGATGACGTCCAGGATCGTGCCCGCGTGCGGCGCGGCAACCTCTACCGGGCCATCCGCGCCCACGTCGTAGCCGGCTCCATAGACCCTGCCGCGTCGCGCGTCGAAGAGCACGTGACGGAGTTCGTGCTCGTTGCCGCTCAGCCTCGGGGTCGGAGTGCGCCATCCGGCCGACCCGTCTCCGCCGACCACTTCGGGGGGCAGGGCGATCCCGGCTCCCAACGCCTCCAACGCGAAGGACGCCGCCCGCAGACTGGAAGTCGCGTAGAGCGGCACCCCGAGGCTCGTCGCGAGCCCCTTGGCCGCCGCGCCGCCGATGCGGACACCCGTGAACGATCCCGGCCCTGCCCCGACAACGACGCCAACGACCTCGCGCACCCCGATCCCCACCTCCGCGAGCACCTCGTCGACCGCCGGGATCAATCCCGAAGCGTGCGCGGCCGGGGTGGTGAGAAAGCGCCGCGCCGCAACCGCCCCCCCCACCGCCAGCGCGACCGATCCCACCCGCCACGATGTCTCGATCCCGAGAACCCACCCCTCGGGCGCACGCCCACCCCCCCGCCCCCTCACCCCGCCGCCACCGCCGACCACGGCAGTCCCACCGGCTCACCGAACCGCGCCACCACGACCTCCCGCACCCCCACCTCACCCGGGACGAACCCGAGCGAGACCTCCCACCGGTCGCGCGGCAGCGCATCCCCCGCGCGCTCGCACCACTCCACCAGCACGATCGCCCCCTCATCGTCCACCATGTCCTCCCACCCGATCCCCGCGAGTTCGGCCTCCGAGCGGAGACGGAACAGATCCGCGTGGATCACCGCCCGGCCACCCGGCAACGCGTACCTGAAGACGATGTTGAAGGTCGGCGACGGCAGCGCACCCCCCACCCCCGCCCCCCGCGCCACCGCCCTCGCGAACACCGACTTTCCCGCCCCCAGCGGCCCGCTCAGCCCGATGAAAACCGGCACGCCCACCTCGGCACCCACGCGCCGTCCCCACGCGGCCAGCTCCTCTTCCCTCACCCTCACGCAGGTACCCCGGTCCGCACTCCGACCAAATGCCCACCAACGTCCCACACCCGCCCCCTGCTCACCCACCCCCATTCCCATCCCACGCCCACCACCCCCCTCACCCCGCCGCCCTCAGGTCGAACAGCTGGTCCCTCAGCGCCGCCGCCCGCTCGAAGTCGAGCGCCTCGGCCGCCTTGGCCATCTCCTCCTCGATGATCTTCATGTACGCCTCGGTGCCGACCTCGTCCGCGTACCCGCGCGTCGGCTCGGCCACCTTCACCACCGGCTTCTCCCGCGCGTCCGCCACACGCGTCGCGAACTCGATCTCCTCCACGCTCTTCCGTATCGTCTTCGGCACGATCCCGTGCTTCTCGTTGTGCGCGAGCTGCACCCGCCGGCGCCGCTCGGTCTCGTCGATGCAGACCCGCATCGATCCCGTGACCGTGTCCGCGTAGAGGATCGCCCTGCCGTTGGCGTTGCGGGCCGCGCGCCCCACCGTCTGGATCAGGGAGCGGGCGTTGCGCAGGAAGCCCTCCTTGTCGGCGTCGAGGATCGCCACCAGCGACACCTCGGGCAGGTCGAGTCCCTCGCGCAGCAGGTTGATCCCGACCAGTACGTCGATCCGCCCGAGGCGCAGCGTGCGCAGGATCTCCATCCGCTCGATCGTCGCGATATCGGCGTGCATGTAGCGCACCCTCACGCCCACCGACTGCAGGTACTCGGCGAGGTCCTCCGCCATGCGCTTGGTGAGGGTCGTGACCAGCACGCGCTCGTCGCGGGCCGCGCGTTCGCGGATCTCGGCGAGCAGGTCGTCCACCTGGCCGCGCACCGGGCGCACGTCGATCGGCGGGTCCACGAGCCCCGTGGGGCGGATGATCTGCTCCGTCACGACGCCGCCGCACAGCTCCAGCTCGTAGTCCCCCGGCGTGGCCGACACGAAGAGCACCCTGTTCAGGAGCGAGCGCCACTCGTCGAAGGTGAGCGGACGGTTGTCGATCGCCGATGGAAGGCGGAAGCCGTGGTCCACGAGCGTCAGCTTGCGCGACCGGTCGCCCCGGTACATCCCGTGGATCTGGGGAATGGTCACATGGGACTCGTCGACGATCAGCAGGAAGTCCTCCGGAAAAAAGTCCAGGAGGCAGGCGGGCCGCTCCCCCGGGCCGCGTCCGCTGGTATAGCGGCTGTAGTTCTCGATCCCCGGGCAGGTTCCCATCTCAAGCATCATCTCGAGGTCGAAGTTGGTGCGCGTCTCGATCCGCTGCGCCTCCAGCAGCCGTCCCGCCTCGCGAAACTTCGCGACCTGCTCCGCCATCTCCTCGCGGATCAGCGGGGCCATCTCCTCGATCGTTCGGCGGCGCGTCACGTAGTGCGACGCGGGGTAGATCGCGGTCCGGTCCAGCACCGCGATCGTCTCGCCGGTGAGCGGATTGAATCGGGTGATGCGCTCCACCTCGTCCCCCCACAGCTCGATCCGGATCGCCTGCTCCTCGTACGCCGGGAACACCTCCACCGTGTCGCCGCGCACCCGGAAGGTGCCCCGCTCGAAGGCGATGTCATTGCGCCTGTAGAGTATGTCGACGAGGCCGCGCAGGATCTGCTGGCGCGGCACCTCCTCGCCGACTTCCACATGCAGCATGAGGCCGCGGTAGTCGACCGGATTGCCCAGGCCGTAGATGCACGAGACCGACGCCACCACGACCACGTCCCGCCGTTCGATCAGCGACGAGGTGGCGCGCAGCCGCAGCCGCTCGATGTCCTCGTTGATCGAGGCGTCCTTCTCGATGTAGGTGTCGGTGGCGGGGATGTATGCCTCGGGCTGGTAGTAGTCGTAGTAGGAGACGAAGTACTCGACCGCGTTGCCCGGCAGCAGCGACTTGAGCTCGCCGTAGAGCTGGGCCGCCAGCGTCTTGTTGTGCGACATGACCAGCGCGGGCCGCTTCGATTGGGCGATGACGTGGGCCATGGTGAGCGTCTTGCCGGTGCCGGTGGCGCCCAGGAGCGTTTGGAAGCGGGCGCCGTCGCGAACCCCCGCCGACAGCTCGTCGATGGCCGAGGGCTGGTCGCCGTGGGGCTCGAAGGGGGCGCGAATCTCGAAGTCAGGCATCGGCGGCTCTCGTGTCGAACCCGCCCGGTGCAACATCACGACATCGCGACATCACCGCATCACGGCATCGCCTCATCAAACGAGGTCGCTCTCGCGGAAGCTCTCGCGCCGCACCACCGAAACGACCCCCTTGACCCGCTGCACCGCCTGCATGACCCGCTTGAGGTGGTTCAGATCCTGCACCTCGATCACGAACGCCGCGGTCATCCCGCCGTCGTCGGCGCGCATGTCGGCGTGCTGTATGTCGGTCGCGGTCTCGCTGATCGTGCGGGCCACGTCGCCAAGGAGGCCGCGCCGGTCGGTCCCCTCCATGTGGATGTGCACGAAGAAGCGGTCCCCGCGCTCGGCCTTCCACTCGATCTCGACCCGGCGCTCCGGATCCTTCTTCAGGCTGAGGACGTTCGAGCAGTCGGTGCGGTGGATCGAGATCCCCCGGCCCCGCGTGATGTAGCCGATCACCTTGTCGCCCGGCACGGGCTCGCAGCACTGCGAGTAGCGGATCATCAGGTTGTCCATCCCCTGGATGGTCACGCCCCGGTTCGACTTGCGGATCTTCTCGGCGATGCGTTCCAGCGCCGACGGCGACCGTTTGACCACCTCCGCCGGATCGTCGTCCGGGTAGAAGCCGCGGATGACCGCCGTCGGACCGATGTCGCCGCGGGCCAAAGCGGCCAGCGCCAGGTCGAAGCTCTTGTAGCCGAGCTTCCGCGCCACCCGTTGCGCCTCGTCGTCGTCGGGTTTGGGGAGGCGCCCCTTGCGCAACGCCCGCGCGAAGAGTTCCTGCCCCAGCCGGAGCGCGGTGTCGAACTCCTGCCGCCGGATCCACTGGCGGATCCGCTGCCGTGCGCGCGAAGTCTTCACGAACCCCAGCCAGTCCCGGTTGGGCCACTGGCGCGGGTTGGTGATG
>JAPPGM010000183.1 GCA_028874995.1 Gemmatimonadota bacterium
CCGCATGGACGAGGTGATCTTCGAGGAGTTCAAGGGCACCGGCAACATGGAGCTCGTGCTGGACCGCGAGATCGCCGACCGGCGGATCTTTCCGGCCATCGACATCAACCGTTCCGGGACGCGGAGGGAGGAACTGCTGCTCACCGAGACGGAACTGAACCGCGTCTACCTGCTCCGGAGCTTCCTGGCGCAGATGCCCGCGCCCGAGGCGATCGAGTTTCTGGTCGACCGCATGAGCGGCCACCGCACCAACGCCAAATTCCTGAAGGCGATGGCGGAGGGGGTGTAGGGGGTCCGGTGAACGGAGTCCCGGAGGTGGGTCAGGCGTCGCTTCCCCGGTAGCGCGGGTTCACCACCAGGCCGCCGCCCTCGAAGATCTTCCGGTCCCAGGGATAGATCAGCGTCGCGTCGGTGGCCAGCGCGTAGAAGTCCGGGGTGTAGCCTCGCGTGCGGGCAAAGCTGGTCGCGGTGCGGATCTCGGACGGACCCACATCGCGCACCGCGGCCAGTGCCAGGCGCAACGTCTCCCCGGAGGTGGTGATCTCGTCGACGATCAGGACCCGCTTGCCGCGGGCCTGCCGCGGCGCGGCGGAGAGGATGGAGGGACGCTGCCGGACCACCTGGCCCCCTTCGCGGCGCGTGATCTTGAGCGAAAAGAAGTCGCGGCGCAGGATCGAGGCGATGACCGCGCCCGGGATCACCCCCGCGCGGGCCACGCCGATGATGATCTCGGGGTCGTACGCACCCGCCACCTTGAGGGCGAGCGCCCGGCAGAGTTCGCCGAACATCTCCCACGAGAGTTCGAGGTAATCCTCGGACGGACTGATGTCGCGCTGGTCGAAGGAACGGCTCAACATTTGTCTGCTCCTCTCCGCGCTGTAGACTTTCACCATGACCGACGACCTCCAGAAGAAGGCCGACGCCCGCTTCGAGGCGGCCCTCGCCGCCGCCGGCGCCCGCGATCCCCGCGACTACTACCGCTCGCAACTGCGCGAACTGAAGCAATCCGACCCTGATGGATACGCCGACGCCGTCGCATATTACCAGAGTACGCTGGTCACGTCCATTGCCGAACAGGACGCCGATCCGCTCCAGGCCTGGCAGTCGTTCGGGCTGCGAATCGCGCAACTGACAGCGGCGGGCCGTGCTGTAGCGGTGGATCCGGCCGGTCGTTCGCACCCCTTCGAGGCCCCGGGAAGGACGGAAGACATGATCCTGCACCTCCCCGACGCGCGCAACCGGCGGGCCCTGCTGGTGGGACTGCCACCGGCACCCTCCGCGGCGCAGATGGCCACCTACAACTGGCTGGTGCGGGGGCGAAGGGCTTAGCAGTCCGCGGACAAAACCTTCCCGGCATTCGAACGGCGATGCATCCGGGCTGGCCGCTTCGCTCGGGCGGCTTCATCCACGGACTAGTCCTCCACCGTGTACGCGATCCCCCAGGCGCCCGGACCCAGGTGGGTCGCGATCACCGGCGTGATCGGCGCCACCAGGATCTCGGCGCCCTCGTAGCGCCCCGCGAGCTCGTCCCGCAGCTGCTCCGCCATCTCGGGCGCGGCCGCGTGAATCACCCCGAACCGCACCCTATTCGCTTCCGGGGGAATCGCCGCCGCCACCGCGTCGAGAATCATCTTCTTCGCGCGTGCCGCCCCCCGCGCCTTGCCGTACGCCTTCACCTTGCCGTCGCTCGCCAGCCCCAGAACCGGCTTGAGATCCAGGATGCCTCCCAGCCAGCCCGCGAACTGGCTCACCCGCCCCGACGCGATCAGGCGGTCGAGGTTGCGCACGGTGAAGAGGATGCCCGACCGGTTCCGGATTCTCTCCACCTCGGCGATGATCTCGTCGGGGGACATCACCCCCGCTTCGGCGAGTTCCGCCGCCCTGAGCGCCAGAAGGCCGATCAGGATCGAGGCCGCCCGGGAATCCACCAGGCGCACGTCAAGGTGGGGCACCAGGCGGTTGGCGTTCTCGGCCGAGTGGAAGACCCCCGACAGCGACGCCGCGACGAGAATCGCCACCACCACCTCCGACTCGGTGGAGGCCTGCTCGTAGGAGGCGATGAAGTCCCCCGGGGGTGGCTGCGAGGTGGTCGGGAGCGGGCCGCCGCTCTCGAGCTGGGCGTGGAACTCTTCCGCGGTGATGTCGATCCGGTCCCGCAGCGTGCGGTCGCCGTCGATGAGCAGGAGCGGGATCATGTGGATTCCGTGGGCTCGCGCAACCGGGTCCGGCAGGTCCGACCCCGAATCCACCATGATGCCCACGGGGCGCCGCACCGCCTTGCCGCGTGCATCCCGCGCCGCCTCGAACTGGGCCAGCATGTCCTCGGCCTTATGCGCGACCACCGTACCGACGCCGGCGCAGTAGTCGATCGCGTCGCGGGGATGGTCGGTGTGGAGGTGAATCTTGAGGATCTCCTCGCTGCGAATGACGAGCAGTTCCTCCGAACCCTCAGCCAGCGCGGCACGCACGACGTCTTCGCCCGGCAGGTCGGGTCCCTCCACGAGGATCTCGGTACAGTACCGGCGCGAGCCGTGCGTGAACGGATGCTCGGCCGCCCCGATCGGCGACCACTCCGGGTGCACCTCATCCCCGACCTCGTCCACCCCCCCCACCTCCACCCCCTCGTCACCCCCCTCGATCAACCCCACCACCCCCTCGACCATCTCCACGAACCCCTGCGCCCCCGCGTCCACCACCCCCGCCTCGGCCAGCACCGGCAGCAGGTCGGGCGTGCGCGCCAGCGACTCCCGGGCCGTCTCGCGCACCGCCACCATGGCATCGGCGAAGTCGCCCTGCCCCTCCACGCCACCCTGGTCCACGGCTTTCGAGGCGGAGTCCCGCACCACCGTCAGAATCGTGCCCTCCACCGGGTTCTCCACCGCGGCGTCCAGCGATCTCGCCCCCTCGGTCAGCGCCGACGCGAACTCGGCCAGCGAGGCCCGGGCACTGCCCTTCAGTCCCCCGGAAAAACCAAGCAGGAACTGCGACAGCATCATTCCGCAGTTGCCCCGCGCGCCCAGAAGCGCCGACCGGGCCGCCACCGCCGCCACCTGGTCCACCCGGCGCTCACGCAACCCGGCCAGCTCCCCCGCCACCGCCTCGAGCGTCAGGCTCAGGTTGGTCCCTGTGTCCCCGTCGGCCACCGGAAAGACGTTGATGCGGTTCAGCTCGGCCTTGCACCGCCTCCCGCTCCGGCACGCCGCGAGCAACGCCCGCCTGAGCCGCGGACCGTCCACGTACCGGATTCCGGACCTGTCGGACATGGGGCGCAGCCTCCAGACTCAATTGAGTGAGACGGTTGTGCTGCCGCCTGCGATTGCGCCGCAGCATCCCCACGGTACCGCATCCTTCACCGGGACAACAGATGACGATCACCCGACAGGCCGACCTGCGCCCCGGTGTCGTCTACATCTGGGAGGGCCGCCTCGACGTTGCCGGCCATGTCACGGCGGCCGCCCGGTCGCTGCTGTCACGCGACGAGCGCGCGCGGGCCGACCGCTTCATCTACGACCGCCACCGGCGCCGCTACACGGTGGCCCAGGCCCACCTGCGCCGGATCCTCGCCCAGCTCACCGGCACCCGCCCGGAGAGCATCGACTTCCGGTTCGGGAAGCACGGCAAGCCTTTCCTCCGCGGGGGTCCGTCCTTCAACCAGTCCCATTCCGAGGATCGGATCATGATCGGGGTGGCGGCCGAGGGGCGGCTCGGCGTCGACATCGAGGAGATCCGTGAGGTCCGCTACATGCTCGGCATCGCCGACAAGAACTTCGGCGCCGACGAGGCCGCCCGTCTTCACGCGTCCCCGGAACATGAGCGGCTGGAGCTGTTCTTCCGCCTCTGGACTCGCAAGGAAGCGTTTCTGAAGGCGATCGGGGTGGGGCTCACCCACCCGCTCAGGACCTTCTCGGTGGACCCGTCTCCCGGCGCGAAACGCGGACTGCTGCGGGTCGAGGGCCTGGGGGAGGATCCGGCGCGCTGGCACGTCGGAGGCGTTCGGTGCTCCGAGGGTGCCAGGGCCGCGCTCGCGTTGGACCGCCCGCAGGTCAATCTGGAAGCGTTGGGCTACGATCCCGGGGGGCTATGACAACCGGCCGGCTCCGGGGTGGCCGAGGGGCGGGCGCCGTTGCAGGTGGCCGGGGCCGGCTCGCAGGCCGCAGGCTCGGTGTTGCAGGCGGCCACAGGCTCGGAGTCGCAGGTGACCGCAGCCTCGGCGCCGCAGGCGACCGGCGTCGAATCGCAGGCCGCCGCACCCGCGTCGCACGCCTCGGAATCTCCGGTACCCGTCGTCGCGTTCGAGCAGATCGCGCCGTTCACGTAGCAGGTGTGGCACGCCGACTCGCACAGGCTGGCGCTCATGCCCACGGCTTCGGTGAGGGTGTCGGCCAGGCGCGCGCTCGGGTAGTCGAGCAGGATCGGACAGGCGTACACCCCGGCCGCGGTGACCAGGCGTGCCCGGGTACAGAGCAGCTGGTCCAGGTCGTAGCCGTGCATCATCTCGTGGGTGACGCGCTCGTCGGGCCGGTAGCCGCGGTTGCGTTCGGCCTCCTCGCCGATCAGAAGCGGGGGCAGCACCTTTAGCCGCGGCTCCCGGTAACCCACCGTGTCGAGCGCGTCACGGAAGCGCTGCAGCATGCAGGCCATCTCCTCGCAGGGCCAGCTCTGCATGGTGGTGATGATGGGACGGAAGCCCGCCGCCACGAGCGCGCCGACGCCTTCCATCGCGCGCTCGAAGGTGCCTTCGCCCCGGATTGCATCGTTGATCTCGGGGGTCGGTCCATCCACGCTGACGCGCAACTCCAGCGGATGGCAGCGCCCCGCGGCGATGGTCCTCAACTCCTCGACGCGGCGTTCCGGAAGCAGCGTGGCGTTGGTCAGGACCGTGGCCGGACCGTAGCCCAGGGTATCGTCCAGAATCCCCACCATCTCGTGGTTCATGAACGGCTCGCCGCCGGTGAAGTAGTACTCCTTCACGCCCATCGATGCGGATTCCTCCAGCGCGGCGCGCACCTGCTCCCGGGTCATGAACCAGAAGGAGTGGTTGTCCGGAGAGCAGGAGATGAAGCAGTGCGTGCAGCGAAGGTTGCAAACCGTCCCCCCAACCTGGAACCAGAGCTGGTCGAGGGCGGTGAGCGGCACGGAGGGGGCGGGAGCGATCATCGGCCAAAGGTGGGGGATGGATTGTGGTTCAGCAAGCCGGGGCGCCGGATATCAATCTGGCCATGATTCGCCCGATCGGGTAAAGTGGCCCTCGTCCGGCGGTTCCATTCATCCAGCCCGTGGGAGCCCGTGGAAACCACGACCATCGATCCAGCATTCAGGACCATCAACCCCTCCAGTGGCGAGCTGCTGGCCAGGTACCCGTTCATGAGCGCCGGGCAGGTGGAGGAGGCGCTGGCAGCGGCCCGCGACGCCCAGCGCGAGTGGCGCCGCATCCCGCCTAGCGAGCGGGCCCGCATCGTCGGCGAGGTCGCCCGGGAGTTCCGCGCCCGTGACGGCCATCTCGCCGAGATCGTCACGATGGAGATGGGGAAGCCCATGAGCAAGTCCCTGGCTGAAGTGGAGAAGTGCGCGGCCGGATGTGAATACTACAGCCGTCACGGGGCAGGGTTCCTGTGTGACAGGGTGGTGGAAACAGAGGCCTGGCGGAGCTACGTCACCTTCCAGCCGCTGGGACTTCTTCTGGCGATCATGCCCTGGAACTTTCCGCTCTGGCAGGTCGTGCGGGCCGCGGTCCCCGCGCTCATCGCGGGCAACGGGGTGCTGCTCAAGCACGCGCCCACCGTTCCCGGTTGCGCCCTGGAGCTGGCACGCCTCTTCGGCCCGGCCGCGGGGCTTCCCGAGGGGCTCTTCACCAACCTGTTCATCGATCTGGACACGACCGGCGACCTCATCCGGGACGCGCGCGTCCAAGGCGTCACCCTGACGGGCAGCACTCGCGCGGGCCGCCACGTCGCCGCGCTCGCGGGCGCGCAGATCAAGACGTGCGTGCTGGAGCTGGGGGGCAGCGACCCATACATCGTGCTCGAGGACGCCGACCTTCCCCGCGCCGTCGAGGCGTGCGTGACCGGCCGCCTCATCAACGGGGGGCAGAGCTGCATCGCGGCCAAGCGCTTCATCGTGCACGAGGCGGTGGCGGACGAGTTCACCGAGGCGGTGGTGGCGCGCATGGCGGGCGTGCGCGTGGGCGACCCGATGGCCGCGATGACCGATGTCGGGCCGCTCGCCCGGGAGGACCTGCGCGACCATCTGGCCGGACAGGTGGAGCGGAGCATCGCGGCCGGCGCGGTGTGCCGGCTGGGCGGCGAGGTCCCGAAGGTGCCGGGGTGGTACTACCCGTGCACTGTGCTGACCGGGGTGGGGCCGGGGATGCCGGCCTACGACGAGGAGATGTTCGGACCGGTGGCGTGCATCATTCGGGCGGGATCGGAGGAGGAGGCCGTGCGGATCGCGAATGATACCGCGTACGGGTTGGGGGCGGCCGTCTTCACGGAGGACCTGGAGCGGGGGGAACGCATCGCGCGGGACGGGATCGAGGCCGGGACCTGCTTCGTGAACGACTTCGTCAAGTCCGACCCGCGCCTGCCCTTCGGCGGGGTGAAGGAGAGCGGATTCGGGAGGGAGCTGGGGGACTTCGGGGTGCGCGAGTTCGTGAACGTGAAGACGGTGCGGGTGGAGCGGTAGGGGGCCAGCCCGGACCGTCCAACCCCACGGCCACCCAACCTGCGGACTTGATTTCCCGATTTTCATATCATATTATATATGAAATACCGTGTTCATATATTATCATATATCAGAAAGGACATTTCATGCATCCTACCGTCCAGCAGATCGCTTTTCAGCTCCGGGACCTGCGTAAGGTCCGGGCCATCAGCCAGCGCGAGTTGGGCGAGCGAATCGGACTTACCCAGGCGCAGGTTTCGCGGTTCGAGGGCGGACGGGCCGACCTGAGGCTTTCGAGCCTGGTGGAGCTCGGCCGCGGCCTCGGTGTCGAGGTCATGCTGGTGCCGCGACGGCGGGTCCCGGCGGTCGAGGCGCTCGGTCTCGGCCGATCGGGCCCGGGGTCCCCCACCGAGAGCCCCGACGTTGGCTGACTTCGACGTCCTCGACGTTCGCCTCCACGGAACATCGATCGGCACGCTCACGAGGCTCGGGCACGACAGAATCGTCTTCGCGTTCGACCCCGCCTACATCGACGATCCTCGGCGACCCACCCTGTCCCTTTCGTTCCTGGACCCGTTCGACCATCCGATCACCGACATCCCGCCCACCAGGACCCGGGCGCATCCGTTCTTCTCGAACCTCCTGCCGGAGGGACCGCTGCGGGAGTACCTGGCCCGGGCGGCGGGCATCGATCCCCGGCGGGAGTTCCCGCTGCTTGCGGCATTGGGCCTGGACCTGCCCGGCGCGGTGACCATCGTTGAGCTGGACACGGGGTATTCCCCCGCATCCCGGGGTGCCGGGGCCCCTGGCGGGACACCTGCGGCGGACGAGCGGGTCCAGGCTGGACGATCCCCCGACTCCGTCCACGATGCAGTCGCCGCCCCCCCACCACCCTTCCGCTTCTCCCTGCCCGGCGTCCAGTTGAAGGTGTCCGCCACTTTGGAGACCGAAGGGAGTTTCACGATTCCGGCCCGTGGCGTCGGTGGATCCTGGATCGTGAAGCTGCCCGCGGCGGCGTTTCCGGGACTGCCGGAGCAGGAGCATTCCATGATGGGGCTGGCCACCCGCGTCGGGATCGACGTGCCCGAGACGAGGCTCGTCCCGGTGGACTCGATCACGGGCCTGCCGCGAGGGATGGGGGTGGCGCGCGGGGAGCTGGCGCTCGCGGTCAGGCGTTTCGACCGCGCGGACGACGGCACGCCCGTCCACGTCGAGGACTTCGCCCAAGTGCTCGGCACCCACCCGGAGCGGAAGTACGTGACGGCCGGGTACGGCGACATCGCGGAGGTGGTGGGCACTGTGATGGGCGAGGAGGCCGTGTGCGAACTCGTCCGCCGGCTCGTGTTTTGTGCGCTGATCGGGAACGGGGACGCGCACCTCAAGAATTGGGCGGTGATCTACCCGGACGGCCACACAGCGTCCCTGGCCCCCGCGTACGACCTGGTGTCGACGGTCGCGCTGCTCGATGACGGCTCGATGGCGCTCGAGTGGGCGGATGGGGTGCGTGGCTTCGCGGATCTCTCGGACGGCGTGCTGCGGCAACTGGCTTCGTCGGCGCGGGTTCCGCAGAAGCCGGTCCTGGACGTGGCGCGGCGAATGGTCGAGCGGTTCATGGAGGTGTGGGGGACATCGAAGGAGGAACCGGGGGTTCCGGAGGGTGTGGCCCGGGCCATCGACGCGCATCTGGCGCGCCTGCGGTGAGCTGGTCCTATCGCCGCCGCAGAACCATGCCCGGCAGCGCTCCGGTCACGGCGCCGTCCTCGTAGACGACGGTGCCCGCCACCCATACCCGTTCGATTCCGGTCGCGGTGAGGTGGGGCTGGGCGGTCGTGGCCCGGTCGAGGACGGTGGCCGGATCGAAGAGGACCATGTCGGCGGCGGCTCCGGGTTCGAGCACGCCCCGCCCGACAAGCCCCATGTGGCGGGCGGCGAGCGCGGTCATCTTGTGGACCGCCTCTTCCAGTCCCAGCCGTCCCTCTTCGCGGACGTAGCGCCCCAGGACCCTGGGGTAGGCGCCGAAGCCGCGCGGGTGCGCGCCCCGCAGTCCCCCGTCTGAGGAGATGTTGGTGTGCGGCCAGGACATCAGCGTCGCGATGTCGTCGAAGTCCATGCTGGTCGCGACGATGTTCTCGCCGCCGTCCCGTCCCTCGGCGCGCGCGGCCCTCGACTCCGCGATCAGGTCGATGTAGGTGGTGACGGGATCGGTCCCCCGCTCCGCCGCGATCCGCTCCAGGGTCTTCCCTTCGAGGGCCGTGTCGGCGCCGAAGCGGGCGATGATCATCCCTTCGGGCGCGACCAGCTCCTCCAGCGCGTAGCGGGCGGCTTCGCGGTCTGTGAAGTCGCGCTCCGGGAAGAGGACCGTCATGGTGGACTGCCAGTACTCGTACGGGTAGACATCGGCACTGATCTCGAGGCCTTCGGCGCGGGCCTGGTCCAGCCGCACGAGGATCTCCGCCGCCCTCCCCCAAAGCCCCCGCGCGGCGAGCTTGAAGTGGGAAATCTGGGCGGAGATCCGGGCGCGGCGCGCGATATCGACCGTCTCCTCGATGGCTTCGATCAGGGCGCGGTCCTCGCTGCGCATGTGGGAGATGTAGCGGCCGCCTTGCGCCGCGGCGGTCATCGCGAGTGCGACCACCTCGTCGGTGCCGGCGTAGATGCCCGGGTCGTACTCGAGTCCCGTCGAAAGTCCCAGCGCGCCGCCGGCCAACTCGCCCTCGAGCAGGGTCTGCATCTCGGCGACCTCGGCCTCGGTGGCCTCCCGGCGGAAGTCGTCCCCCATGACGCGGCGGCGCAGGGTGCCGTGTCCGGCGTACGACGCGACGTTGACCGCGGCCGGGGCCGCTTCCAGCGCCGCGAAGAAGTCGGCGATCGGGAACCGCGAGCCACCGTCCTGCCCGGCCACGATGGTCGTGATGCCCTGGCTGACCGCTGCCAGCGCCGTGGGTTCATCGAGGAGTCCGCCGTCGTGGTGGCTGTGGGTGTCGATGAAGCTGGGGGCGAGGACCAGGCCCGCGGCGTCGTGGACCGGCTCGCCGGCGTTGGGCGTGAGGGCGTCGGCACCATCGTCGGGAGTCAAGTCCGTGATCACGCCATCGGCCACGCGCAGGGAACCCATGTAGCCGGGGCTCCCGGTGCCGTCCACGATGGTGGCGCCCTTGATGAGGAAGGAATGCGGCGGCGGGGGGGTGGCGCTGTCGCCGCACGCGGGTAGGAGGGGCAGCCACGCGACCAGGAGCAGAGCCGCGCGGCGGCGGAAGTCCTCCCTCCGTCTCAACGCTCCACCTCCTCGGTCTCGTCGTCCGCTTCCTTGCGTTCCTGGATGGCCTTCAGCATGGCCGCGCGCTGGATTCCGGCGCTGTGGGGAACCCGTATCGTGTCGTCACCTCGTCTGGCGATTCTCAAACCGAAGTTCTGAGCGCCTTCGATGGATCGCGATTCGCGTTCGAGGTACGCCATCAGCGCGTCCTCTTCGCTCGGGTACCAGCAGCTGAAGCGGTGGCCGACGGCCATCCTGCCAGCCGCCCATTGCAGTAGCTCCACCCTGTTCTCTCGGTATCCGTCCAGCACCATGTCCACGATGGTGCCGCCATGGTACGTCGTATCCGGTGGCACGTCGACGTCACTTTCGGACCAGTCCAGCATGGCCTTGACCCATTCCTCGAAGTCCCGCCGACTGCTATGCGGACCGGGGTAGTGCCACATCATCCCCGTTACGAACCCGCACATCAGCGCAACCCTGTGCGAGTCGCCGGCCTTCATCGCCTCCTTCGCTTCGTTCGCAGCCGCTCCGTACTGCAACCAGTCACACTCCCAGTCTCCCCGCTCGGGATCTTCGTCGTCGAGGTACCTGGCGCGGCGCGGATCGGGCAACGACTCGGCCAAAGCGGCGAGATGCCGGTCAAAGCGCCGCACTCTGGGCATGTCCCAGGTTTCGACAGCGTCTGAGATATCCAGGAAAAACGCGTCGCACTCGATGCCGGGCAGACTCCCCTCGAAGGCGATACCACCCGCTTCGCCGAGGTGGAAGACGCCCTGTCGTTCGGCATTCTCCCTGGTCGGCCGGAATCCGTTCAGGAAGGCGGAAGCCTTTTCCATGGCCATCTCCAACCTCCGCTGGCGATCTATCCGCCTCACATCTGCTCCTTGGCGACCGATCGCCGATGGGACACGTCAGGCATCCGAAATGTCATCCCGCGTTTACAAAATGTGAACTGTCGTTTACCTGTCGACCTCCGGGACGGCCGCAAGCATCTCGGCCGCCACATCCTCCGGATCCCGCATCGTGGCCAGGTCCAGATCGTAGTCCGGCGCCTCGCGCGGCTCGAGCTTCGCCTTGAGCTCGCGGATCTCGCGGCCCGAGAGTCCCAGCCCGGCCAGGTCGGCGTTCGACAGGCTGCTCCCGTCCCGCGCGGCGATCCCGTCCCCATCCACCGCAACCAGCCGCGAGAGCGCGCTGATCTCGCCGTGTGACAGCTTGTCACCCATCACCTGGTAGTCGACCCAGGCCTCGTAGCTCAGCGGCGCGACCCGTTTGACCATTCCCGCGATCACCCGCCCGTACTCCTGGATCTCCCACTGCGCGTGGTCGTCGACGCGGAGAGTGAGGAAGTGGAGGAGGTTGTGCAGGTCGATCTTCCAGTACCACTGCGTGTAGGTCGAGAGCGGCAGGTCGAT
>JAPPGM010000037.1:0-5267 GCA_028874995.1 Gemmatimonadota bacterium
CCCCCCCCCCCCCCCCCCCCCCCCCCCCCCCCCCAGCCCCATTGTATGACAAGGGACTCCCCACCATTTGTCAACGGTCTTGAAGGCGGGGCTGTAACCCCGCGTCGGGTGGCCGGCGGTGCTGGGCAGTGTGTCGCCGGGCGTGCTGCTGGATGTCGGCCGAGCATCGCACCGGGAAGGACGAGGAGATCGCTGCCACGACCGGCGCAGACATCCTCGAAGGGGATCACAGCATCCCCTCGGCGAACGCTCCGGCGGAGCCGTTCAGCGGGCCTCGCAAAGCGCGGTCGGCGGCGAGATTGAGGCTAGCGATGCCAAGCCGTCCATGTATCCCCGAAGCCGGGGCGGCGACTGATTCGGCCGACGCCCGCGTCGATGGACACGGGCATCGGTTCGGCCGTGGGGTGGATCAACCTGACTACGCGTTTCCTCCGTTTCGTCTCGTTTGCTCGTGCTACCGTTCGCGCTTCGGTGACCCGAAGGACGACATTCTTCGGATTCTATCCGCAATCGGTTTCATCCTAGTGGCCGCGCCTCTTCGTCCGACCCGCGGCGTTGCGAGTAATTGACTGGGGCGGTGGGGAGCGGACGATCTCGGCGGGAACCGCTGAAGAGCCACTGTGAGTGATCGGGTAGGATCCGTTAGTCGCCTTCCCTTGGTTTCAGCTCCTCCTCCGGCCACGGATCGAAGAAGCTGTCGGGATTGCCGACCTTGCCCTTGAGCACATCGGGGCGTCACTCGTCGCGGGGCTGATGGGCGTCGCGCCTTCTTGCGACGAAGAACATCCTCCCTTCGTGCATTGAGCCCTCAAGGACGGGTTCATTCCCATCGAAAGACTCGAACTCTTCGAATCCCGCCTTTCGCAGGAGGTCCCTGATTTCACGCTCCTCATACCAGCGTTGAGTCAGAGGGAAATCGGTCCGGACCCAGCCAGAATCCTTCAGCTCGAACAGAGTGACATCCAGCCGCCCGGTCCTCTCGTGCACGTCATGGGAAGAACGAACCACGCAGACGTGATCCTCCTCGACGAATTCGAGCGAACCACGCCATCGTGACCGGAAACCTTCTTCCATGTTGAGGTCGAACACGAAATAGCCACCACCTTCCAGAACGGCGAATACATTGCTGAACACCTGTTCCAGCTCGTCCAGCCTCATGACGTGATTCAGGCTGTCGAAGGTCGAGAAAACCGCCGAAAACCTCCCGGACAAGTCGATATTGCGGGCGTCCTGGACAATGAATTCCACGTCTGGAGCGTTCTTCCTCGCGATCTCGATCATCCTTTCCGAGCCATCCAGGCCCGTTGTGCGGTATCCTCGCCGCGAAAGCTCGGCGGCAAGCTGTCCCGTACCACAGCACAGATCTAGGACGGCGCCCCCAGGTGAGAGATTCCTTAGAACCAGATGTTCGAGGATCGTATAGGCCCTCGTCGCGAAGAAACCCCAATGCCGGTCATAGACGTGCGCGAAGGGGTCATATGCGTCGTAACGGTTCACTGGATCTCCTTCTGCGAATGTCGGATGGCAACCCTGCTGACTCGGGTCTGGTGGGCTTTGACTAGACGCATTCACGCCTCATGTTCGTGGGGAGTGCGGAGCCTCTCGTCGCGGTCTTCTGAATCTTCTGCGAGGACGGCCACCAGTGCCCGCTTCTGAACCTTGCCCGTCGGACCACGGGGGAGCTCGTCCAAGACCACGATCTTCCGCGGCATCTCGTGTTCACCCAGTTCTTCGCGCAGTGCCCAGCGGACATCTACATCAGTAGTCGAGCCGACCGTGACCAAGGCCGCCGCGATGTCCTCACCCAGGGTATCGTGTGGAACGGCGACAACGGCTGCTTCGGCCACTTCGGGAAGACTCTCCAAGGCCCTTTGGACATGGGTCGGGGAGATCTTGATCCCCCCTCGGTTGATGACTTCTTTCAACCGGCCCACCAGTTCCAAGTTGCCCGATTCATCGACTCTGCCAAGGTCGCCCATCGGAACCCACTCGTTCGAGCGGGCATCCGGCGCTGCGTCGGCATAGTGGCGGGGTCGAACTCCGGGGGTAGACAGCCAGATTTCCCCAACCTTTCCCAGTCTCAACTCTTCCGCAGTTTCGGGGTCTCGTATCGAAATGCGGGTGTCGTGGTCCGGTCGCCCAACAACGTCTGGATTTGCCGGGTCGAGGATGCCCCGAACTCGGCTCGGAAGCGCCTCCGTCGATGAGTATTGGTTGAACAGACGCGCGGACGGGAAGAGTTCCGCGAGCCCGGAAATGGTGCTGCTGGGCATGGGCGCGGACCCGAAGCTCACGGTCACGACGGACGACAGGTCGTATCGGATCGCTTGACGCCAGTTTACCAACTCCGTAGCCATCGAGGGCGCAAGCGACAGATGGCGTGCGGACCGCTTGACGATCTCTTCACAGAGTAGTCGAGGGTCGAACACCGGTAGCGACACGAGCGGCAAGCCGGTGAGCAACGGAACCGCGATCCTGCCCTGTCCCCCGGCACCAGTCGGGGGGCGGGCATGTAGAATCAGGCCGTCTTCAACTTCCCAAGGTATGGCGCCCCCTCTATGTCGGGACTCGTAGGCGACGTTCGCGTGCGTACACGCGACCGCCCTGCTGGAGTCGGTCGTCCCCGAGGTGAAAATGATGTCGGCCACGTCCTCGGAGTTCGGAGGCGCATCCCGTCCTCTCCAAGCGGCCATCTCCGTGATCCCTTGGACCTCGATCGACGCAACGGCAGATGACTCCTCGTCCCACGTACGGAACCGGAGTTCACGGTCGAGGGTGATGTGTGCGGGGTCTTCGCCCTGCTCCGTCGCCCTGTGGTACAGGATCCGAGACAGAGTTGGCCCTCGACGGCTCATGGGGAATCGGGCATCGACGCTTCGCGGCCCCGGCTCAGTTGCCCACCGTCCCCAGGAGCCGTCCCATAGCGGCCAGGTCCATTCGCACCTGAAGCGGCACGGCGTCCTCAGACATTAGTTCGCCGCGGAATGCGCCAACGTGCACATGGGGGTGGAACGACGAGCCGTTGTTCCCGATCCGGGCGACCGGATCGCCTGCCCGCACGGTGTCACCCTGGGATACCGCTACCTCGCGGACATGGACGTATGCGACATGGACATCCGTCGGCTGGCCGTCAACCAGTTGCTGGAACCCGATCGCACTCGAGCGACCCGAGCCCCGGATGCCGGGGAGCGTGCTTTCGGGATTGATCTGGATGGCGATTACGACTGCATCAAAGGGGGCGAGCAGCGGCTCGCGCCAGCTGTGCCAATCCTCGTTGCGGGATCCGTCGCCCGTGTACAGCGACGTCAGATTGCCGTTCGGTCCGCCGGTTCGCCGCACAACGACGCAGTCGGCGGCCAGCGCGTCAGGGACGTGGTCCTCCGCGCCGAGCGGGTGTTCGGAGCACTGGAACCGCGCCGCAACGGGCGGGTGGATGGTCACCGCCTCGATAATGGCCGGAGCGGACTGTGCCTCAGCTGGCGCAATGAGCAGCGCTTGGCTGAGCAGTAGTAGCGTCGCGGCCCCAAGGATGGGGTGGCGTGTCTTCATGATCAGCCCTCCTCAGCAGAGTGTGTATCCCTTGTGCTCCAGGAGGTACTACGTCGGTTCAACCCGGTCGGTTTAACTCGGACCGGTGCCGCATCGGCGAGAGCCAGCGGTCCTGGCGGAGCGAAGGCTGGTGACCGAGGAGACGGTCGGGGGCCTGAAGGTCTGCCTACTGAGTAGGGGGGAAGGACCGGATGGATTCCGGCACGGCTCGCGGTACGAACCCAACGCCCGGGCAGATCAAAGACGAGCGCCAGCAGGCCCCACCGCCGTTGTGACCGATCCCGCGAACTCCTACACCTCGCATGCCGGCGATGCGGACCAAGGTGGTGCGCTTCGAGGTCGTGGATGAGGACGGGCGGCAGGCGCGGCTCAACGGGATGCTGTTTCCGGAAGGTGCTTGAAGTGGGGGCATCCACATACGGATAACTCCCGTCAATTGACTGCGGTTTTCCGGCCATTCGGGCACGGTCCAGCGAGGTCCAGCCCAAGGGCAAGAGTGGCGGATCGTGCAGTCCTGATTAGACTTACGTGATCTCCTGCCGTGATTTGAGCCTCGGGTGATCCGCATACCGCTTGGGGCGACACTCCGTGAGTCCCCTGCGGAGGCTGGCGGGGGGCTGTGCCCCCTCTGACCACCGGAGATAGCCGCCGGTGGTAGACACGTCCGCCGACCGGCTGGACCAAAACATCGGTTTCTCACTTGCCTCGTCTGAGCCCTCACGACATTGACGGGTATCCCTATCCCGGTGCTCCTCAGCGACCGTCTTCTCGGGGCGGTGCCGCCGGGTTGCCGTCATCCGGAGGGACTTTTTTCCCAACCGATGATCGCATTCCCCGCACTGCGTGTCCGCCCGTACCTCCCAGAGCTCTAGGGGTCGCGCATGATGGGGAGCTAGCGACCACATGGCCATGGCCGCACATTCCACGCACATTACCGAGCCGTTCACCACAGCAGCTCCCACTTCTCCGTCCGTCTGTCGCTGCATCCAGTGCCGGGCCGCCAACTTTAGCCGCCTGACGGATGACTGCCCCCCTCGGCATCGCGGTCGGTCCGCTTGGTCACATCCATTCGACACAGCCAGCCCACGTCACCCTTCCATTCCAGCCTGTGGACCGGCTGGAAAATGAGATGCTCGGATTCCGTCCCGTCACGGCGAGTCACCTGTACGAGTTCGCCGACGTGCGGACGGCGGAACCCCCACACCAGAACATGCCAACCAGCTTCGGAATCGGAGGGATTTTTCAGCCAGATTCCGCGCCTCATGCTCATGTCATCATTAGATCAGCGGATGTCCAAGAGGACCCGACTGGCGATCAGCTTCTCTCACCATGACAGTCTTTCATTCTCTCGTTTCCTTGGATCATGGGGCCACAGCGATCTCCCGCTCACTGCGGCCGTGTTACCGAAGCGCCACGGATGTCTTGACGACATAGAGGACCTCGAACTCATCAACAACCCAAATGTAGATAACTGCCGTGCTGGACCCAGATCGGCCCGGCCGAAGGTGACGGAGCGCGGCCACTCGCCCCCTGGACATCTCCCGTCAACGGACCTCCATCACCGCGCCAGCCTCGGCATCTCCAAGCTGGTGACGCACATGCCGTAGCGTCTCGGCGTAAAACCGCCCAAGCTCGTCTTCCCGTTCCCGAACGTCGCTCAACAGGACGCCGAGGTAGATGATCGGGCCGGGCTGGTCCGTGGCCGCGAAGAACTGCGG
>JAPPGM010000037.1:5277-11253 GCA_028874995.1 Gemmatimonadota bacterium
TTCCTGAAGGGCGTACGTGAGGGAGAGCGTGGAGAGAATCGGCAAATCGAAGTGACGCACGGCTTCGGTCACGTTGGCCAGCTCCCACGCCGTGCTCCTCAACGGCGTGAGCCCTAGTCCTTCCGGCAGTGCTCCGCTGAGCGAGACTGTCTGGGCTTCGCCTCGTTCGGCAGCCCGCTGATTCTCCACGAGCTCCGGCAGGATCCGGTCGTGATAGTCCATTCGACGGTCGAGGGTGACCGTGTTCTCGGCGATTTCGGCGGCTAGGGCGTAGAGCGTCTCGTTGACGAGTTGGCGGTGGTCGATGGTCGTCATCCACTGATCGAAGCCGAGGGCGACGAGCACGCCAACCACGATAACCACGAACTCAAGCGCAAGACGGCCGAAGGGGATGCGATGGGTCACGCGACCTCCACCCCGTGTGTGGCCGGGGGAATCGGGAAGCTCGCATTCGTCGGCGGTCCCGGCGCGCGGCGCCTGCGTTTCCTTGGAGCTGTCTTCCGCCATTGGGTGATTGGGGGATCGTAAGACGATTGGTGTCGCGGGTAGCGCGTCAGTCAAGATGTGAAGTGAACGGGTTGTCCTGACCTTACGAGGTCGAACCATGAGATGTTCTCGCCCGTGGGACAAGGCCATCGAGTAACTGGGGATACGAGCCGTTCTGGTGCTACGATGTGTGAGAGCCAGCCAGCTCCCCGGCTCGGGGACCCGCGAAGCGTGGCGCCAATGTGCAGGTCCTGTTCTATCGGGCCCTACCCCGGGATACGAGCAGCGAAGCGTGCGGCGCCGGGCCTTCAGAATCGCCATCTCCGCGAGCGCCTTCATTCGCCCCGGCTTCGGCTCGCAGCGATCCGCTCGCTCATCCACTCGCGTACCTCCGCGTCGATCCAGCCGACTGCACGAGCTCCCAGCGAGACCCGCCGGGGGAAGCGCCCCTCGTCCCGCCGGACATAGATCGTGCTCCGCGACAGGCCCGCACCTCCGGTGACCGCAGAAATCGCACTCGCCCCTGCATTTTCTGTCCGATCGCCGTCGTCATCGTCCCGTCTCCTTACTCTCAATGGTGAGTCCCGGAATCATCCGGTCCTCGGATCTCGTACTTGGCATGATTGCGAGGAGTCCCTGTTGGCCGTCGCCAAGTCACGACGAACGCCTCCGTCGCACGGCGTCCAGGACCGGAAGGGGCAACGAGTGCGGCTGCCGTGGTTGTGGGAATCAACTGCACGATTGGCGCTGGCAACCCTTCCGCCCTTCGCCGTGTCACCAAGTCAATCGAATGCTTCCGCGCCAACCGGTATTCTCGGTGACCAAATTCTCAGCCGACAACCGAGGCCGCTCCCCGACATTGCGGCGGCCAAGTGGTCTGCATCCGACACGATGCCTGCCGTGCGCGGTCACCGCGGCACCCGACCGCGATGAGGTGCGTGCCACCTGGGAACGCTACCCCGACGCCGACCGTGCGTTGATGGTGGACCACCTGCGAGCCCCGCCAGAGGACAAACCGGTCATTTCCCGGCCTCTTCGTGGATGGCGCGGATCAGGTCTTCGGGTTGCGAGCACCTCATGGGTCAACGGGGGCACGGTCATCGACGCATTTCCGCGCAGACGTAGGAGGCCCACGCGTTCGCCACCTTGCGTTGCGCTCAGAGGCAAGCCGAAACCGACACCATCGAGGATCAGATTTCGTAAAGACCCCTACCCACCAGTCGAGAACCACTCAGCCGAGATACCATCATGCCTATTACTATTGCAACTGCTCTTCCGTTCGAACACACGATCCGTCACCTCACTCTGGCCACGATCCTCCTGCTTGGTCTCACGGCCTGCGGCTCCGGGCAGGTTCCGACCGGTGAATGGACCGGAACCATCGACACGCTTTCGTCCGGCGAGATCGTCGTCCACAACACGGCTGATCCGCTCTGGACGCCCGAGGAGGCGTGGCAGGTGGTGGAGGACCTGAGGATCGGGGAAGCCATGAGCGAGGGGCCGGATCTTTTCAGTGCCGTCTACTCCTTCGATGTCGACGCATGGGGCCGGATCTTCGTCCTCGACAATCAGGCACAGGAGGTCCGTATCTTCGACTCTGCGGGCAACTTCGTTCGAACGATTGGGGGGAAGGGAGAGGGGCCGGGCGAGTTTGTCTCGGCCGGGTCAGTCGATCTTTCCCGGAACGGAGAGATCTGGGTGATGGGAATGTCTCTGGGGCGCGTCTCGGTCTTCGACACCACCGGGACCTACCTGAGAGGGGAGCGGACGAACACGGGCGGCAGGATCATGCTGCCGTACCCCGGAGGGTTTGACCCGATGGGTCGGTACAACGTCGTGCTGCCGCCCAGCGTTATGGACGGGATGGCCCGCTTCGACCAGTCGTACAGCCCGATCGACACGATCTCCCTGCCCGAGAATCCGGTGGAGGCCGAGTACTTCGACTTGGTCAACGAGGACGGTTTTACGCTGATGAGTGCAGCGGTCCCCTTCCAAGGTTTCATGGCTTGGCGCTGGTCCCCGACGGGGACTGCGTGGACGCTCCTCACCGGTCGGTACGAGTTGACAGAGATGACGACCAGCGGGGAGGTGGTGCGGAGGGTTACAAGGGACTATGAACCGATTCCGGTGACGGACGAGGACCGGGAGCAGGCCATCGAGAACCTTGAGTGGTTCACCAGCCAGGGCGGGCAGATCGATCATTCGAAGTTTCCCAAATCCAGGCCTAGCACGGCTTCCTTCTTCGTCGATGACGAAGGGAACCTCTGGGTCGAACAGCAGGTCACGGCCTCTGACGCTGACAATGCGGGCCGTCTCTTCGATCTCTTCGACGCCGAGGGTCGCTATCTCGGAATGCTCCGGCTGCCCTTCTCGCTGGCGTGGTCGCGTCCCGAGCCGGTCGTGCGGGAGGGAGTCCTCTACGGCGTCACGAGTGATGAGGTCGGGGTGCCGTACGTGGTGCGCGCTCGGATCGTCAAGCCGTGAGACATTGTGGCTGCTCCGGCGAGCGGCGGATCGCATCGATGCTGGACGCAATCTGATGGCTACTGGGGATAGGGAAGGCGGCTGTGACATTTGCGTGACCGATCACAGCCATCTGTCCGCAGCGCAGTGGCAACTCCTGCAAGCGCTGCGCCTTTACGAGGAGGGGGAGGACTACTACTCCGTCATCACCCTCGCAGGCGCAGCTGAGGAGATCTTCGGCAGGCTGCCACGGAAGATGGGCCTCGGCTGCGCGGTGGACAGACTGAAAGTGACACTTCCAATGCTCTCCAAGAGGTTCCTACGACAGGAGTTGAGGCCTCGCGAGGCGGCCGAGTCGGTGAACCGGGCGAAGAACTGGCTGAAGCACGGAGAGGATCCGCTCAGCTTCGACGCCAGATTTGAAGCTCAAGAAATGCTTGAACGAGCAATCCAAAACTGCTTGCCGATTGTGACCTCAATCGTCAACGAGAGTTCGGAGGAGTTTATCTCAAGCCTCGTGGATGCCATCAGCCGGTACGACGAGCGGAAACTCGCGGGCCGGAGCGCAGGCAAGTAGACCTGTCGCGACCGGCTCAGTGGAACGTTCCCGGTCGGTCCAGGGGCCATTCGGGGAACCTACGGCCGCAGGATCGCTTGAGAGCGACGATCGCCAAACCCCCCAAGGGACACGTAGCAGAACGCGGTAGGCCGGAGAGCGCCGCCGCGACGGAAAGAGTGACGGAGCACCTGTCGTTGTCCTCGCCGTCCGTGCAGGCCGGTCGCCAAGAGGCTGAGGAGCGTACCCGCGACCGCTTGGTCGCACCGTTCCGAGCCGCCCGGGGGTGATTTCTGGGGCGTCCTCCGGAATTGGCTTGAACCACTCCAATGTGCCTAAGAGCAAACCCCCTGTTGCCACAGAGGCTGACGAGGAGCTTCGCACCTTGACCCCCAAAGAAGCGTTGCGCTGGTGCGCGCGAAGGTCGCGAGCGATGGGGTTCGCCGAGATAGCTGATCGCTGCTGTCGCCGCCCACCGAGGGGCCGACGGCGTTAGGAGACTGAGCTGATTGAACCCCCGGCAACATGCTACGCAGCTTCAGGTCTTTGGGGGTGGAAAAACCGGTTGGGATCCGTCGGAACTGAACACATAGCAGCAGTGATAATACCCGAACAGCAATCATCGTAAATCCTTATCCTAATTGCTGTTATCTCGATACTTCCGTGGAAGCGCCGGTCGGGAACACGTGTCACCTTTCAGTTCGGCGCCGTCCAGCCTCTCCACCCAACGGCCAGGAGATCTTGATTCCAGGCCATCGAACTCCCGCAATCTCATGGCCACGCTGGCGGGCTCGAGATCACGTCCGCCGTCAGACAGCTATTCAGCCACCGGCGCTGATCCGGTGCCACTCGCCATCGCCGAGGATGTCAAGGGACCTCCTCATCACTAAGGTTGCGGTTGGCGCAGCACCACGTCAAGGTGCCCCCTCCACTCCCGGTAACGGTGGCAGAACAGCTGCACTGATACCCTTCCGGCTGCGCGTTCGCGGTACTCCAGCCACAGCAGAGGAAGCGTCACTCCCTTGTGGCCCGCCAACTCCCGGGTGCACGCGCGCCCAGTTCGGGTTTCGGCCGTGGCACCGGCGATGGCGGCGGATACAGCGCCACTTCCAGCCTCGGGTCCTCCAACTCCTCCCGTAGCGGCCACGACACTCCGCGTGCCGCACCCGCCGGACGTAGCTGCCGCCCGTGCTTTGGGAGATCCGGAGAATGGAGGCGGACAAGGTAAGTCGCCCGCCCTATCCTGCGGGATATACCCCTATTGGCGACATCGTTCAGGGAGGTAGACGCCCGCCCAAGTCAGGCGGCGCGATCGGTGGGCACCATCGGAGACTTCCGAAGTGTGGCCCGCAGCTTGGGCTTTGGGGTCGATCACCCTGGCTGCCGTCTTCGTGGCATGAGAAATCTCACCTCGACCGTTCTCGTCCGTCAGTTGCCAAGGAGCTCGGTCGCGTGCCGGATCACCTGGTCGGCAAGCGACGAATCCCCGTTCACTCGTTCCAACACGGCATCGCGGTTCCCCACCAGTTGCCTGACCTGCTCAGTCAGCGCCTCCCTGTCTCCCTCCGGCAATAGCGATTCCCGCATCGCCAGGGCCAGCGAGATGGCGGCCGTCAACGTGCTGGCCCGCTGGGAGCCGGCTAGGTACAGAGGCGACGCAGTCAGGTAGGCCGTGGCGATTTCGTACATGCCCTTCCAGTCGCCTTCCTCGATGTGGTCGCGCCAGAACCAGCCCCTGTCGGCCATCTCGGCGAGGGTCTCCAAGGCTTGATTCGCCTGCAGGTATTGTCGGCGGGCTCGTATGCGATCCATCAATGCGCGCAGCCCGGGCACGCCGGATTCCATGAGCATCCGACCGTTCTCGGGCTCGGCAAAGTTGACCAGTTCGGGAAATGGACGTTCGGGTGGGCAGGGGTAGTTGGTGCACCCGCCGACGCCCAGCATATTGCAGTTGGACCGCACAGGGGGACGGGTATCCTTGCAGCCGCCTGCACTGCAGACATTGTGCTCGCAGTAGCCGGCCATGGCGGCACCGGGACCCGACTCTCCCGGGAACCTCGCGGCGGCGACACCCCCGGCCAGAATGCCGACAGCAAGCCACAATCCGGTTCGCGCGATTCGGCTCCATTGAATGTTCATCATGTCTTTTTTCCGAGTCTCATCCGGGATGCTAGAACACCCGCATCTCAAGGCGCGGGTAGGGATCTTCGAACGAGGCGACGTATCCGCCATCGTAGAACGATTGGATCACGGGCAGATCCTCTCCGATCAGCGAACCCTGCCCGGTTGCGGGGTCCAGCAAGTAGGTTCGGAGGGCCCGAAGGTCCGACATCTCGCCATAGCGCTGATATTGAAGGACGACGTGGCCCGACGGCATGGCCAGAACGGTTGCAAGATAGTCGTTGGGCAGGCCGTGGTAGTGGGGTGGTCCTACTTCTTTGGACAGTCCGAGGGCAAAGCTAAGGTGGATT
>JAPPGM010000067.1 GCA_028874995.1 Gemmatimonadota bacterium
CAAGGCAAGGAATCGTCCAAAGTCAACTGGGACTGCACGATCTGCCATCCTTGCCGGTGGGGCGGGTCTGACGCCGCCCTCACGGAATAGCGGGAGAATCGTACCAGAATGGCGGGAAAACCCTAAGCCTCGTCACTTGCCCATCCAGTGCCATCTTCGGAGGCGACCTCAGGCAGGCGGGTTTCCAGCCGGCGAGCCGTCAAGGCCCTAGCCGAAACCTGGTCATGGCTGGCTCAGAGCAGCGCATCGTGGCCCGGCCGGATACCCACTGGGGCCACGCTGGGCATGTCCGCCGACAGGGGGCTAGCAAAGCGAGGGGTGATCCCGCTCTTTCGATTCCCGGGAAGGCCCATGCAGCGGCGGTTGGTCCCCACGCAGGGGGCCTGTGACCCGACGGGTCTCTTTCACGCCTGAGCCACCTCCGTACTGGCGCGCCAGCGTGCCACGTCACTACCGTTGTTGACACCCGAAGCGACAGGAGTTGAGCCCGCCAGCGCGACGACGGTCGCCGGATACCATCTATTCCCCAATGAAGGGGCGACGCGAACGCTTTACAGGAGCAATTGGTGAACCAGATCGTTCTTGGCGACAACCTCGACGTGCTTCGCAGGCTTCCAGACGGCTTGGCCGACCTAGTCTACGTCGATCCTCCGTTCAACACGGGAAGAACCCAGAGCCGAACCCGTATCAAGACGACACGATCCGAGAACGGGGATCGAACCGGCTTTCAGGGGCGTCGCTATGAGACTTCCACGCTCGGCACCAAGCGCTTCCACGACAAGTTCGACGATTACCTGGCCTTTCTGGAGCCGAGACTGCGGGAAGCGTACAGAATCCTAGCCCCGCACGGATCGTTCTACCTGCATGTCGACTACCGGGAAGTCCACCGCTGCGAGAAGGCCGCCCGCGGAAAACTCCCGACCGACACTTGGTGGCATACCATCGTTCCGACCAACGGAGCCGAGCGAACAGGCTACCCCACGCAGAAGCCCCTAGGTATCCTCCGGCGCATAGTGACGGCATCTTCACGGCCCGGTGACGTCGTACTGGACTTCTTCGCGGGGAGCGGCACAACCGGCATGGCGGCCCACGAGCTCGGCCGCAGCTTCATACTGGTGGACAACAACCCCGAGGCTCTTGAGGTCATGGCCAGTCGTTTCGTCGACGTGCCGGACACCAATTGGGAGGGATTCGATCCTACGGGCATTCAGGGAAAGGATGACCAGGGCTCTCTGTTCGCCACCAACACCGATTCTAGAGATCGTTCATGATGATCCAAGACCCCGAAGTCCAACTGATCGTGTCGATCGCCGCGACCCTCGAAGAGCGGTACGCCAAGAAAAAGCTCCATTGGCGTGAAAGTCCGTTCCAGTGGATGGTGGTCGGCCTTCCCCCGGCCACGAAGGGCAAGGTTGGTGAAACGCTCGTAGCACGCTGGTGCACTCACAAGGGCTTCGCCGTGACGAAGCCCGGGGACTCCGACGCGGACTTGATGATCTCTGGAAAGCGTGTGGAGGTAAAGCTGTCGACGCTCTGGGAAGGTGGGGTTTTCAAGTTTCAGCAGTTTCGCGATCAAGACTACGACTACGGAATCTGTCTCGGCATCTCCCCCCATGATGTACAGTGCTGGGTAATCCCAAAGGAGGTCCTTCTTGAGATGGCACCGCCTCAACACGGCGGTCGAAGAGGATCCGATACGAGATGGCTATCGTTTCCGGCGAGCGATCCACCTGCATGGCTTGATCACTATGGAGGCCGTCTTTCCGAGGTCTACAAGATCATTGGCACGTGGTAGCCTTTAAGAATCCTGTGACGGCTCTCGTCGCATTCATGGGTTTCCCACTCGGCAGATCTTATCCGTCGTTCACACCGGGGCGCAAGGTCAGCACTGTTTCGATGCGCATGCGGGTATCGAGAGCGTTTGTCCCATCACCGGGAGGCGGCAGGTAACGTCGCCTTGCGGGTATTTCCCGCGTTTTTCGGTCTTCGACCCTGAATCCCCTCTTGGTAGCCAACGCTTCAATAAGTCCCGCGTTATTGACTCTGGTCCCACGCATGAACGAATTCCCGAGGACTAGGACAACGTACCCCGTCGGCTTGACCGTCCTATGTACTTGCTGGAGAACCGCCTCCATATCGCTAGCGTATCGTCGAATCCACCCTAGATGGCGCGACCCGATGCTTGAACCACCAGCCTCCGTCACAAAAGGCGAGATATCGAACGAATTCGCCGCTTCCGACATGATCCGTTCTGCCCCGACACAAGAGGCGCGTGTCTTCCTCAGCGACGCCATTACATGCCCCATCCAGACCAAGGACAGTCTGTGCCCCCGTATGTAATCGATCGCATTGAGGTATGGTGGCGAGGTAAGGACCAAGTCAAACTCGTCGTTGCCGATGCCATGGAGCGTACGCGCGTCGCCCAAGCCAATGGCTGCCTTCCCGACAATGCGCTCGGGGCGCAGTCGTTTCGCCACAAGTCCGGCTGATCGTTGGAAGCCGGCATACACATCGAAATCGTTCTTCTCCGCAACCTTATGCGGGCGGCTGTGCGACGTGTCCCTTGCCAGAGATGCCATCATTTCCTTCGAGACAATTATCCGACTCAGTGCAACCATCAGTGCTTGCTTCGTGGGCAACTTGCACCGCCTCATGACCGTCGTCAGCCTTGCCAGTTCCTCCTCCTGCTTATCCCCAAACCAATAGCCGATGAACTGCTGCGTCTCCGGATCTACAGGACGGCGGATGGCGCCGGGCAGCAGTGATCGGGCTCGCCGTACGAGCACCTGAGCATCGGCAGTGATGCCGTCTGCCTCCAATGGGCTTGTCCATACCTGGGACATCGTCACGGCCAGCGGATCCATGTCAACTCCAACGCATTCGAACCCCGCCTCCACGCCCGCGCGCGGGACTGTCCCCGAACCGCACATGGGATCAAGGACGCTGCCACCTTCGGGTACTACCTCAAGGGCATCGCGCGCAAGTTCGGGTGCCATACGGGCCGGGAACGGATGTATCGGAGCGAGTTTCACTACTCCGACTCCTGCTGGTCGGCCCGATCCGAAGAACCCAGCTTCCCTATCTGCCGATCAAGCTCTGCGAGAATCTGAGCGGCCGTATGATGCATCACAACATCGTCAGACTCATCCACGCGAAGCCATCTCTCTCCGACAATGGTCTCCACTGCTTTAAGGCGAGCGGTAAGCCGGCTCGGCGAGAACTCTTGTAGGCCAGGGGTCGTCGCACGAGCAACTTTGACGTTGGGTACTGCCTTGGTGTCCGTCTTCAACCGTTCCAAGGCTTCAATCAAGCCAGCGAGCGGAATCTCATGTTCCGAAAGGCTGCTCTTCTTTCCAGCGATCCACTGATCCACATCAGTGACGGTACGACACTCTTCGAACATGTGCCCGATGTCCGTCAGAGTCAGTCCATGACGAAAATGCAACCGGATCAGCTGATCTAGATGGACAATCTTGAGCAACGTTAGCTGCTGATACGGCCCGTCGGGCGCCTCCGGGAACATTTTTCGATTCACCTTTCCCGAAGGATCTTCTTCCGCCGCGTACTTCACGGCCACAAAGAAGCCGTAGGCTGCGCCTTCCTTCGACCGAAACTCTTCCAAGCTCGACGGATCGATCTTGTCCGCAGGAACGGATGGCTTGGCTGTGTGCTTCGCGTCATAAACCAACTTGTAGTCCTTCCGGCCATCCGCCGCCTCGCGGTGGCGACCTAAACGAGCAAATAACACTCCGTCCGTTCCGGGTTTGCTGCCACCCCTCCGCTCATACTTGAATCCGAGAACCCGAAACGCGGCGCCGGTGCCGCGCTCTAGAGCTGTCGCATTCTGGTTGGCAACCTGGAGGAGCCTAATGGCCTCGGTCGCGGTGGGCGGCGCCTCCCCTGCCATGAGCCTCAGTATACGGTCCCGATCTCGAAGAACTTCCGCGATCACCGCCGCGCCAACGCCTTGGTCTTGAAGCACGCCTTCCAACAGCACCTCAGCTGAACCAAACAGTTTACCTGGATTCCGATTCTTCCCGTCACTTGTGAGCTTGTCGACAAAGGGATGTTCAAGATTGACGGCGAGATTTCGCGTATCGGGATCATAGCGTACCGCAGCAGCATGCGGCCCATAACGGCCAAAGACGGAATCCTCAAACGGGCGACTCCCAAATTCATCACGAAAACCGTCTAACCATGCGTCGGCACTCTCCTCAACCACGTCCTTCGGGGCTGCAATGTAGAACAAGTCTTCACCAGATTCTACTGTGGTGCGAACACCTCGGAACAACGGTTCAAGGACATGACTACTTGGCTCCTCGGACAGCAGCAACCGGATATCCAAATCCTCCAACTGGCTACGTAACCACTCGCTGTATGCGCTGCGGCATTGATTGAACACCGTCAGCAGGTACTCCCGGAACTCGCGTACCGGTTGCGAGTCGCGTACGCCCTCGCGAGACGATAGAAGATGGTCCCGCAGTCCTTCAGCACTTACTTCGAGCGCAAATCGAGCCCACGCAGCGTGATTTGGCTGTGTAATTCCGAACAGTTCATCTTCGAGGTTTATGACACGCTTCCGGACCCGTACAAAGAACCCGTGACTGCGGGCGACATCGGCTGATTTTCCTCCCGTGAGGGGCTTTTCGTATATTCGAGCGTCGCCCTTGATAGCTCCAATCCCAGGCAACTCTTCGTCGATTGTGATGGCTTTGATAAGCTTTAGCCTCTCCTTGCTTGAAGCGACACGCTCACCATCGAGATAGACCTTGAAGTCCGAATGAAGCGGCAAGCCCGTGCTCAACACCCACCGCAACGTACCAGTTGAAAGCTGACTATACAGGTCCCGAAAGTCCGACAACCCCGCCACTGTCCACGATAGTTCTTCACGATCGTCCGCAAACAGGAGATTCCACGCGGCCGGATCGCGACGTTTGACGTCAGCCAGAGCAGCCTTGGCTGTTTGCTCGTCAACTTCACGAAGCGAGACCGTCTCCGGCCCGGGGTTCTCAGCTTGACGTCCCGTGACCGTGCGAAAATCCATCACGGTCAGTAGGAAGCGGCCATGAACACGACTTAGGTGTATGAGATGCCAAGCCAGCACGTATGCGGCAAGTTTGCCTATGCCGAATTGCCCAATGGGAAGTCGGCCGTTACGTGGAGGCGCGTCGGTCTTAGGCGAATCAGCAACACGCCATAGCTGGTGGAATCCCGCGGTATTCATGCCGTGCCCATCGTCAATAACCCATAGCGGCGAGAGCGGCGTTACGCCGTTCTGGACGTCCGGCAGCAGGACATGGACATGGCCAGCCCCAGCATCATAGCTGTTGCTGACAAGCTCTTCAATCGCCTTGTGGGGACTCTTGTACAGTCCCTCGGAGAAGAGACGGATTATGTCGTAGCTGATGGATACCGGGATCTCGGCGACCTCATCGCCTACGTGTGACAAATCCGAGACGGTGGCGGTCATCATCGTCTCCTTTCAGGTCGCTTAGAGGTATCAATCGGATCCGGGAGCGCGTCCACAATCTTTGCCGTCTCGACACTGAGATAGACGATCCGCCCGATGACGATCACCAAGTCGCGGGGGTCGTCGAACCACCCGTTGGCATCGTTGACGATGCCGCTCCGTCTGTCGGTCCTGACGTGGTAGTAGAACATGAGCCATTCGAGCGGTGTCCGTCCGTTGACGACGTAGCGGTGAGCATCCGGTGGAATGCCGGACAGCTTCACACGGTCGTTCACGATCAGCACGTCGCGTGCCTTCTTGTCGGCGAAGCGCATGGGGCGTCTTCCCAACCGGAAGTCGTCAGGCTGAAGCGCGTGTCCCGTGGAGGACACCACATCCAGGGGATGTTCCGGGAAGTCCTCGTCCTCATACCGCAAGTGCAGTTCCGCCAAGACGGCCCCCGCGTCCGCGAACGCCCGGAAGTCCGGGGCGAAGGGAATGCGCGGGAGGCCCTTGGCGAGGTCGTTGGCGAAACGCTTGCGGTAGTGCGGCGAATGCAGGACTCCGTAGACGTAATCGAAGATGGCGTCCTTGGTGATGGATCGGTCGCCATATTCGATCCGGAACCGTCTCATGGCCGTGTCCGTGATGTTGTCGATGCGCTCAAGCTCCCGCTCCTCCGGGAAGAGGTCCGGGTCGTCAAAGATACCCCCTTGGACGGGAGTAGACCCACCTTGGGAAGCACTGTCCGAACGAGAGGAAATGGAGGTCGGGCATTCGGTCGGCGACCAAGGCGGAGAATGGCTTCGTCGAGCCGATCCCCGGGACGCAGATGACGCGGTTGTCCGAGAGTACCGGTATCGCGGAAAGCACTGGCCCTTCGAGATGAGTTCGAGGTCCGGCATCGTGTCCACGATGAGCGCCGAGAACGGTTTGGTGGACCCGACGCCGGAGACGCAGATCGCCCGATTCGGCTCGGCTCGGCTCGGCTCGGCTCGGCTCGGCTCGGCTCGGCTCGGCTCGCTAACGATGGGGTTTAGGGGCCGGTCCCGGTTTGTCAAGGGGTAGATGGCTTCCGTCTGAGCAGGACGTTGCGCGAATACGCGGTCAGCGTACAGGTGTTGCCTCACAAAGGGCCTGTAGGCGACTTCGCGGATGTGATCTTCTGTGAAGTCTGCCGTAACCCCCCGTTGATTCAGCTTCTTGAGCTTAGCGTCCCAATGCAGTCCTGAAGAGTATCGGACGATTGCTTCATCGATTCGATACTCGGGATGCGCCTCCCGCACTCGCAGCGCCCCCATGTAGTCCTCGACCATGGCACGAGCGTTCTCGGCGCAGGCCTCCCGGGAGAAGTTGTAGACATACCCGTCACGTCCGCTCTTGTACCCATTGCTGAAGAGCCGGAACACCGCATCGTCGGCCTTCCCCGCCTTCACCTCCTTGGTCCCTATCGGATGGAAGCCCTGGAACGCGGCGTCCCGTTGTCCGATCCAGTCGTGGTGCTCGTCCGGCTCGATTTCGCGCCAGCCCGTCTCCGGGTTCGCCTCGGCGATTCCGGCGACCGATTCCGCGTCCCGCAGGATCGCCAGCTTGTGCTTGCGCTTGAGGTAGTCGCCGATGTCGTGGTAGAGGATTCGGCAGCCCTCGCCTCGCTTCTCGGGATTGCGGACCAGAACCGTGATCGCCACCGGCGCACGGGATCCCAGTCCGAAGATGTTGTCTCCCTCCTGTCGTCGGCGTTTCCCCTGAGTTCTGGCGTTCCCCCGCAGGTTCACCACGTGAACCGACGTGAACTCCTCTGCCAGACAGGCCCGGACCCCGGAGTCCACGTTGCCCTCGATCCACGAGCCGTTGGTCACGAGCGCGACCACGCCCTGCTCGCCGATCCGGTCGGAGGCCCATCGGATGGCCATCTTGTAGGTGTCGTAGAGGCTGCTCTTGAGCGTCGCGGTCGAGCGGGCGGCGTAGGTGGCCGCGATCCGCGCCTCCATCTCCGGGTAGCTCGCGTTCGGGTTGTCGTCGGCGGAACTCTTCTGCCAAGCGGACCACGGCGGATTGCCCACGATCACTTGGATGCGCGCCTTCTCCTGCCGTCTGGCCCGTTCGCTGTTCTCCGACAGGAAGACGCCGGTCTGGGGGTTGTTCAGGTTGAACGTGTCGGCGAGCACGATCCCGTCGAAGGGTTCGTATTCGGCGTCCCGCCCCCACCTCCCCCGGAACGCCTCCTCGATGTTGACAGCCGCGATGTAGTAGGCGAGCAGCACGATCTCGTTGGCGTGCAGTTCCTCCCGGTACTTGCGGGGCAGGTCGGCGTCCCGGATCAGCGGCAGTTGGAGCAGGCGGGCAAGGAACAGCCCCGTGCCCGTGAACGGATCGAGGACGTTGACGCCCTCGTCGGTGAGGCCGCGGCCGAACTCCTCCCGCAGCACGTGGTCCGCGCTTTCGAGGATGAAGTCCACCACCTCCGTCGGGGTGTAGACGATGCCCAGCCGGTCGGCCTCCTTCTTCACGGCCGTCTTGAAGAAGTTCTCGTAGAGTTCCTTGAGCACCTTCTGGCGGGCCTCGCTGTTGTCCAGCCCGCGCGCGCGGCGGCGCACGCTCTCGTAGAAGCGCTCCATGTCGCGGATCTCGTTTTCGAGCCCGAACTCGCCGAAGTCGCCGCGAAGCTCCTCCAGCGCCCGCGCGACCGGGTTGCCGCCCGCGAAGTCGTAGTTTTCGAAGAGCGCGTCGAAGACAGGCCGGGTGAGGATGTGCTGCGCGACCATGTCGGTCGCGGCCTCGCGGGTGACCGACTCGTTGATCGATGCCCGCAACTCGTCGTGGAACCCGCCGAACCACTCGACCAGCGCCTCGTTGGCCGGATTGGCGAGCAGCCCGGTCAGCCGCTCCACGAGGCGTGCGAAAATGTCGGCGATGTCCTTCGCCCAGGTCTCCCAATACTTCCGGTCGCCGCACCGGTCCACGATCCTCGCGTAGATCGCTCCGGGCGGCAGAAGCAGCGGCGGCAGGCCGAGATCGATCTGCCCGCCGTCAACGTCGATGTCCACGATGATCCGGTCGGTCGGATTCTCGTTGAGGTCGATCCGGTTGATCTCGGCGTCGAAGCGGTCGTCGTGGGAGCGCAGCGCCCGAAGCACGCCCCAGACGGCGCCGAAGCGCCTGTTGTCGTTGAGCGCCTTCTCCGCCGACATCCCCGGCGGAATGGCGACCGGCAGCACGATGTAGCCGTAGCGCTTCCCCGGCGCCTTGCGCATGGCCCGCCCCACAGCCTGCACGATCTCGACTTGCGACTTGCGGGGGGCCATGAAGAAGACCGCGTCCAGGGCCGGAACATCGATGCCCTCGGACAGGCACCGCGCGTTCGAGAGCACGCGGCAGGATCCGGGCGACTCGCCCTTCAGCCAGTCGATGCGCTGCTTTCGTTCGAGCGCCTGGTGCTTGCCGTCCACATGGCGGGTCTCGCAGCGGAGCGCCCCCGCCCGTTCGGGCTCCGGCAACCGCTCGATCGCCTGCTCGACGATCCGGTCCCAATGGGCCTCCAGCCGCCGCGAGTCGCGGATCGTGTTCGCGAATGCGATGGCCCGCGTCAGCGGTCGTTCGGCCTCGCCGTTGGCGGAGCCTTCGCCGTCTCCGTTGCCTCGTCTCCGCTGTAGCGCGCGCCAACACCCGACGATCTTGGCGGCGTCGGTGATGTTGATTTCGCTGCCCCTGCCCGCCGCCGCGTCCGCTGCGACGATACCGCCGAAATGCTGCTCGGCCAACGCGAGGATCACCACCTTGTAGTCGGACAGGAGGTCCTGATCGACGGCTCGCGAGAAGGGAAGTCGGTGAAACTCCGGGCCGTAGGTACCCTCGTCGTCCATCGAGAAGACATCCGCGTCGTGGCTCGCGGCCTTCGCCTTCGAGCCCTCGGTGTAGATGCGGGGTGTCGCGGTCATGTAGAGCCGCTTGCGGCCTCGGATCCGGTTGTTGTCGTGCACGAGCACGAAGGGCGAGGTCCTGTCCGAGCCGGAGCGCTCGACTCCCGTGGTGCGGTGAGCCTCGTCGCAGAGGATCAGATCGAAGGTCGGTGCGCCCTCGCGCTGCGCCCGCTCCACGAGCGGCAGCGAGTGGTAGGTGCAGAAGACGACGGTCATGTGGCCCGGACGGTCTTCCCGCAACGCCTCCGAGATGCGATCCGGCCGGGTCGTGACGGGGATCTCAAGCTCCATCATCGTGGCGTCCTCGCCGTGCCGTCCGGCACTCACGTCCGAACAGATGCCGACGTACCGGTGAGGCACCGTCTTCTGCGTGGCCCACTCGCGCATGGACTGCGCGAAGAGCGAAATCGACGGCACCAGACATAGCACGCGGCCTCCCGCGCCCGCGACCGCCTCGGCGATCCGGAGCGCCGTGAAGGTCTTGCCCGTGCCGCACGCCATGATGAGCTTGCCCCGGTCCGCGCCCTCGAATCCCCCCAGCACTTCGTCCATCGCTTCCCGCTGGTGCGGGCGCAGCTCGTAGGGCGTTCCGGAGTAGCGGAGCTTCTCGGGGACCGCCGTCGCGAGGTCCGGCCAGTCGAACGGCCGGCTCGCAAGGTCGCCGAAGCGCAGAACGGTGCAGGCGGGCGTCAGCCCGTCGAGGGTTCTGTGCGCGTTCCGGCCCCAGGAGTCGCCCGTGTCAACGAAGATCCGCGCCGTGAACGGTTCCCGCGCCGACGCCGATATAAAGGAATCGAGGTGCGGCTTGCCGATCCGCGTCCCCGCCGCGTAGCACTTGCACTGGATAGCGCACCAGCCGCTTCCGTCGCTCTCCTCCGCCACTAGGTCGATGCCGGTGTCGGTCAGGTCCAACCGGATCGGCGCACCAGCTTCAGGACGGTCGGCGGCCTCCTGGGCCGCCAGCCTGTTGAATTGGGGAACCCAATCCTTCCACAGCCACACCTGCGAGAACCGATCCCGGTAGATCGGGTCCTCGCGGAAGTAGGCCGCCATCAGCCGCTCGAACAGGCGACCCTTCTCCGCCTCGGTCTCCGAAATGGACCGGATCTGGTCGAGGGCGCGCTGGAATCCGTGATATGTCATGTTGGGAGGTTCTTGCGTTCCGATGATGGCGGCGTGGCCGACTCGTCACCCGACAAGTATAGGCCCATTCTCCATCGAATACACGGTCTCCTCCCCCCATTCACGCGCTCGGCCCCGGATTCGCATGCGGGATGGCTCCGAAGAGCACCAAGCTGAAATGAAACCTCTTGCGGACGTAATCCGTAGAGTGTCGCCCTTCGGGTCACCGAAGTGTGTAGGACAGCGCGACCAATCAAAGCGAAACGGAGGAGGCGCGTAGTCAGGTTCATCCACCCTACGGTCGAACTGATTCCCGTGTCCATCGACAGTGCCACGGACGGGATCATTCGCTGCTCCGGCCTCGGGGGCACACGGACGGCCCGCCATCGCTAGCCTCCATCCCACCGCCGCCCGCGCTTCGCGAGGCCCACCGAACGGCTCCCCGGGAGCGTTCGCGGGGGTGCGCCATCACCGTATTGGCGGCAGCCGGCAATGGGTGTCGGACGCGGCGCCCACGGGCTCGTCTGACGCCCGTTTCGTGTTTCAGCCAGCTTACTCCTTGGGGCCACACTCCGTGAGTCCCCTGCGGAGGCTGGC
>JAPPGM010000014.1 GCA_028874995.1 Gemmatimonadota bacterium
TCGACGAGCGCGGCAAGCGAAGGCGGGATGGATCTGGCCATGACGTTGACCCGGCGGCAGCGTCCTGTTGAATTGGGGGAGAAGAAGGAAGTTAGGCCCCTGTAAGCCTCAGTGTCAACACAGACATAAATGTTACTGAATCAGTAACACAGGGCCATTGTGTGACACTAGACGGAGTCTTGTCCTATCGGGAGGCGGCCGCCAAACTGAACAAGACCCCCGGGGCCGTGAGGATGCTCCGACAGCCAGCCTACCGATCGCAGGAGACGACATGATTGACGCGACGCACAAGCGTACGGGAATCGCCACCCTCGCCATCCTCCTCGCCACCACCCTCCCACCCACCCCCGGCACCGCCCAGGAGGAGTGCCCCGACCTCCCGTTCCCCGAAGGCTGGGAGGTCCGCTTCGACCGGGAGGGCATGAGCATGGACGACCTCTGCCTGGTCGCCATGCCCCCCGGCCTCCACATCACCACCGGCCCCAGAATGATCGCCTACCACCCCGATTCGGTGGCCGCCGGCGATTTCAGGATCGAGTCCCAGACGTACCTCTTCGACCCTGGGGGGCGGCGCGAGGCCTTCGGCTTCTTCATCGGCGGCAGCGACCTGCAGGGCCCCGGCCAGCGGTACACCTACTTCCTCCTTCGCGAAGGCGGCGAGTTCCTGGTCAAGACACGCTCCGGCACGGCCACGCCGGTGGTCCAGGACTGGACGGCCCACCCGGCCATCGTGTCGTACGCCACCAAACCGGCGGACGCTAATACGGCCGGCAACGTCCTCGCACTGGAGGCCGACGGCGACGAGCTGCGCTTCTTCGTCAACGGCGAACAGGTGTGGTCGGGACCACGCGGAGACCTCGCAACCGACGGCATCTTCGGCCTCCGGGTCAACCACAGACTCAACCTGCACGTCACCACGATCATGTCGGGGGGATTGCCGGACTAGTCAGACCGGTTAGATTGACCGGCATGAACCCCGTCTACTCCACGTACGAAGCCAAGGCCAGGTTCTCCGAAGTGCTGCGGTTGGTCCGCGAGGGTGCCGCCGTGACGATCACCTATCGGGGCGACCCTGTCGCTGAGATCCGTCCGCTGGCGCCGGATGCAACGAGCGTGGAGGAGCATTTCGCAAGGCTTGAGGAGCGTGGCATCGTGGTGCCGGCGGCAGATCCGAATAGCCCGCTCGAGCCAGGCCCGCCGAACCCGGGGGGACTCGCCCGCTTTCTCGCCGAGCGGAACGAGTGAGCGTCGCCTACGTCGATTCGTCGGCGATCGTGGCTATCGCCTTTGGCGAAGAGGGCGCGCAATCCGTAGTGACGAAGCTGGCGGGCTTTTCGCGCCTGGTGTCGTCCAACCTTCTCGAAGCTGAACTGAGTGCGGCCTGCCGGCGCGAGGGGCAGCCGGTCTCGGTCAACCTCCTGGCCCGCATCGGCTGGATCCTCACACACCGGCCACTATCGCCGGAGATCAAGACGGCGCTCGAGGCGGGCAGGTTGCGGGGAGCCGACCTCTGGCATGTCGCCAGCGCCCTCTACGCGGCACCTGAGCCGGGAGCGATCGCATTCGTCACTCTCGACCGTCGACAGGCCGGGGTCGCCGCGGCACTGGGTTTTCAACTCGACCCGCCGCCGCTCCCCCCTCAGAAGTCCAGCCAGTAGCTCGCCTTCACCAGCAGCACGTTCCGCATCGGGTCGTTCCACAGGTCGCGCACGTCGTCGATCCCGTCGAGCCCCGCCTCGCCCGCCCGCCCGAACCGGTCCTGCGCCCAGACGACGAACAGCGTCGAACCCGGCAGGTACTCCCAGCGCAGCACGACGTTGCTCCGGAACGACCGCACGCGGAAGTCGGGGTTGGGGAACGGGATGGCTGGGGCCGGACCCGATCCGTCGGCGTCCACGCTGTAGAAGTCGTCGCTCTGCCGGATGGTGGACCCGTTCTCACCGTAGCGCAGGAAATCGTACGTGCCCGGCGTCTGCAGTGTGCTGAACCCGTCGTAGTCCCCGCTCGACAGGAACGGCTGCGCGTAGACCTGCAGCGTGATCAGGGGTGTGATGGCCAGGTCCATGCGTATGGTCGCGCTGAGCGTCGTCCGCTCCAGCTCGGCGAAGAGGTAGCGTCGGCTCCAGGTCCTGCCCGCGAGGGGGTCGGGGACCTGGCCGACGTAGAAGACCGGCTCCCAGCTCCGGCCCAGCCGCGGCCCGACGCTCCAGCTAAGCGATCCGTCGCCGCGCCCCCGGATACTCGGCGCAAGGGTCACCCCGTACGCCCCCTCCTCGTCCCCCGAGTAGTTGATGTTGAGGTTCCCCGAGATGCGGTTCCGTCCGTCCCCGCTCAGGTTGAGATTGGCATTCCAGTTGGCGGGGCTGAGCATCGAGGGGCCGCCGCGGGTCGAGCGCGTGTCCAGGCTGCGGAGGCGGAAGTTGCTCCGCAGGCGGAAGGAGCGGAAGCCGTTGGTCTGCCCGTTCGCGTCGAGATAGAGGCCCCGGTCGACGACCTGGTTGCCGAAGTTGCGGCTCTCGCTCGCGTAGAGGTTGACGCTGGCCCCCCGGAAGATCCGGCCCGGAACCGTCCAGCGCTTGCCCCCTCCTCCCGAGACGGCGACGAAATCCCCGATGGTCTGGAATCCCCCGTCGTTCACCTCGAATCCGGGCGAGACCGCGCTGCCCTCGAAGCCGTACGTCCATTCCCCCGCGATCCTGCGGAAGGCGAGCTGTCCCGCGAACCCCGTCATCGAGGTGCGATCGGGGTCTAGCGACACGTAGTTCTGGTCGGGGCGCTGGTAGTAGCGCACGGGTGCGAGCTGGGCGCGGAGCATCGAGAGCGCGTCTCCGTGCACATAGGACCCTGCCGCCCACCCCGAAAGCGAGTAGGTGCGGTTGTTGAAGCGGTGCAGAAAGTCGACCCCGCCCGCGAAGGCGCGGTCGCGCAGCCCCGTGAACACCTCGTCGTCCAGGTTGCGCACAACCCCCGTGGCGATCGCGCCGACCAGGGTGTTGCCCTCCCGCATGTCCTTCCGGATCCGGAGCGCGGTGATGTTCGACAGGGGATCGACAGGCGTCTCGCCGATCGGCATGTCGGGCCCGTCGGTGAACCTGCCCATCTCGCGCTGGGTGGTCGCGTTCATGAAGGCGACGATCAGATCGGATTCGGTGCGCCCCGTGATCTTGGCGGCGCCCAGGATCGTGGACGCCTGCGGCTGGTCCACGTACCTGCCCTTGCCGTACGCCGAGAGCGTCGGCCGCTGCCCGACCCGCCGCGAGTAGAAGAACCCGAGTCCCCGCATTCCGCCGAATTCGAAGAGGCCCGACCCCTCGACGAAGAACGGCCGCCGCTCCTCGAAGTAGGTCTCGTAGGCCGACAGGTTGACCACGGCGGGGTCCGCCTCCACCTGGCCGAAGTCGGGGTTGAAGGTGGCGTCCAGCGTGAGACCGTTGGTCAGCCCGTACTTGAGGTCGACCCCCGCGTTGCCGGTGGTCAGCGACCCGTCGTTGAAGGGGCTGGCCGGATCCGCCCGCTGGTCATGGGAGCTATTGCCGACGGCGTAGGGGAGAATCTCCAGGCGTCCGGGCCGGCGAATCCCCTCGAGGCCGAGCAGGTGGCCGAACTGGGAGGTCCAGCCGGGTTCGGTCGGGGGACGCCAGCTCCAGATGACGCCCTCGCCCAGGTGGAAGATCTCGCGCCGAAAATTGATTCCCCACACCTGGCTCTCGCCCTCGCGGAAGCGGAGCTGGGAGAACGGGATCCGCATCTCGGCCACCCACCCGAGCGAATCGACCCGCGTCGAGGCGGTCCACACCGGATCCCAGCCGGAGTCGATTCCCTGAAAACCGTCGTTGGGCGCCACCAGGTCGTTGCGCCCTCCCGCGGGGGTGACGCCGAAGACGAACGTCGTGCGGTGGTCGTGGTAGGAGTCGATCTGGACCTGGAACTGGTCGTTGGCCTGCATGAAGGAGTCGCGCCGGCCTCGAAGCTGTGAGATCGTGCCCGGGTCCTCGGCGTACATGCGCGCGCCGACGTAGAGGGCGTCGTCGGTGTAGGCGACCCGGACCTCGGTGCGTTCCCCGGCGGGGTTGCCGTCGCCGGGCCGGTCGCGGCGGAATCCGGTGATGGGTGTCGCTATCCGCCAGACGGCATCGTCCAGGCGGCCGTCGAGCGCCGGGGCGACATCGGCGCGGACCGCGGTCACGGTGGGGGGCGTGTAGCCGTCCCGGTGCGTGAGGGTGGAATCGGGGGGGGAGTGGGTCTGGGCTGCGGATGGTGCGGCGGCCGCCGCAAGGATTGCGATGGAGAGGGCGGCGGTGCGGGTCATTGCGGTCCTGACTTATCGAGTGGGATGAAGCGCCACATACAAGGTCCCCTTGGGGGGTGCTTTTGTTGACCCCAGCCCCTGATCAGCGGGTCTTCGCGCGGTCGCCGGTTTCATCGATCCTACCCCCCTTCCGCCGCCCCGCGGAGACCACGATCACCAGCCATCCCACAATCGCCGTCAGGTGGAATGTGTAGAACCGCCACCAGAAGGCGAGCGAGCCCAGCTGCGCGTCCGGCACATGGCCGCCGAGGGTGGCCGCGAAACCGGCCTCGACGAGTCCGGCGCCACCCGGGGCGGGAATCAGACGCCCGCCGTAGAGTAGAAAAAAGGGCCACGCCACGAGGGGCTCCGGGTCGGCCAGGGCGGCACTCGGGCCGGTCAGCGCGGGGAGGATGAGAAGCCGGGCCGCGATGTGCCCCAGCGTCGCCAGTGCCAGTAGCACGAGGTAGATGCCGGCCACCTGGCGCAGGGCCCCGGTGGCCTCGCGAAAGTCGTCGGCGATCGTCTTGATGCGGTCCCAGCGCTGTTCGGAGATGCGCAGACGCCGCGGCAGCCGGGGCGCGCGCGCGTCGCCGGACGGGGCGACTCGGACGGCAAGGGCCACTAGTGCGAAGTTGCTGAGAGACCAGGCGAGCGGTCCGGTCATGGCCATCAGGGGAACGTCCAGGGACAGGACCAGAACGGCCGCGCAGAGAAGCAGCATGGTCGCCTCGCAGACCGTTTCGCCGACCAGGAGAGCGCCGATGTGCCCGACGCGTACCCGGCGCCTTGCCAGGATGAGCGCCTTCACGGCGTCGGACCCGAAGCGTACGGGGGCGACCGCCGCCGCGCCGTCCGCCGCGAGGTGTGCCGTGATGGAAGCCGGGAGTGGGATCAGGACACCCATCACCGTGCCCAGGACCACCAGGCGCGCTGCGCGAAGCAGGGTATCCGCGACGATCATGGCGAAGGCGGTGGCGTGGTGGGCGGGGGGGAGAGCGAAGAGGGCTTCGGGTGCGGGACCGCTTCGCGTGAGCATCAGCCAGGTCGCCACCGCGACGCCCGCCAGGCTGAGGGCGACGAAGACGCGGCGGATCAAGAGGGAATTCGCCGCACCGTCAACGGCACCGCCATTCACCGGGGAAACCACGCTGGGTGCGGCCCTGCAATGAGAATGTGTACACTATACATTCCATAATGGAAACTGATGATGACATTATGCACGACCGGACGAATGCCCGGTGGATTCTGGCACGGGCTGTCTGATTCGATGTCTCTACCGTAACGAGAGCCTCGCTCCCCTGGTTTCGACGCGGACTGTGCCGGTCCGCTACACCCCGTACTCCCGAAACACCTCCTTGTTGTGCTCCCCTAGCTTCGGAGCCCGCCGCCGCCCCGCCGGCATCCCCAGCGGCGTGCGCACCTGCAGCGTCCGCGGCCCGTCCTCCTCCGGGATTTCGAAGAAGACCCCCCGTTCATGGTGCAGCGCGTGGCCCGGCACCTCGTCCAGCTCGAGGACCGGCTCGCAGCAGCAGTCGAATCCGGCCAGCACGCGCGCCCACTCGTCCCGGGTCTTCGTGGCGATGACCCGGGTTAGCTGGCGGCGAAGGTCGGCATCACCCTCCGCCCCCGCTCGCAACTCCAAACCAGCCGCCTCGGCCAGCCGATTCAGAAACTGCGGCTCCAGAGTCCCCACGCTCAGGTACTTGCCGTCGCTCGTACGGTAGACTCCGTAGCGCGCCGCCCCGCCGTTCAGCAGTCCCGTCCCCCGCGTCGGCGGCGACGGCTCGGCGTTCACGATCCCGAACTCGCTGGCCAGCATGGCGAGTGCGCCCTCGGTCATCGAGATGTCGAGGTGAGCGCCCCGGCCCGTGCGGTTCCGGTCGATCAGGGCGGCGAGAATTGCGATTGCGCCCCACATGGCGCCGCCACCGAGGTCGGCGATCTGCACGCCCGCGAGCGCCGGAGGGCCATCCGGATCCTGGCCGCTCATTCCCAGGACTCCGGCCAGCGCCAGGTAGTTGATGTCGTGGCCGGCGCGGTCGCGGTACGGACCTGTCTGCCCGTACCCCGAGATCGAACAGAGGATGATGCGTTCGTTGCGCTCGCTCAGCGCGGCCCAGCCCACCCCCAGCCGGTCCACCACCCCGGGGCGAAAACTCTCGACGACGACATCGGCGCGCTCCGCCATATGCAGAAACCGTTCACGTTCCCGGTCGTCCTTCAGGTCCATCGTGACCGACCGCTTGTTGCGGTTGACCGATAGATAGCGGCCGGACGCCCCGTTGGCGCGCGGCGGGAAGTCGCGCATGTAGTCGCCCCGGCGCGGTTCCTCTACCTTCACCACGTCGGCACCGAGATCGGCGAGGATCATGGTGAGGAACGGACCGGGGAGAAGACGGGACAGGTCGAGCACTCTGACGCCCTGGAGGGCACGCGCAACGGACATGTTGGTGACTTTCATCGGGAGTGGAAGGGGGTGGTTGGGCCCTGAGGCGGCCCTCCGGACAGGCTGCAACTTCCCCCCCGCGGCCGCCGGATGGCAACCGGAATGAGCGAACGCGGCAACGACGCCGATCGCGCCAGGGCGCTCCACCGCCGAGCGGTAGTGGTCGATGGTCACAGCGACATCCTGATCCCCGTCACCGACTTGGGGGGCTGACCAGATCGCAGAAGGCGAAACCGTCCCGCTCGACCACCTCCCCGCGGACGGCCGGGATGGGGTGGGGGAAAATCGGACCGGCACTCACGAAAGTGTGGAACTCGCCGTTCTCCCCGCAGGGATCGGCGGTCGCCGGCAGGTCCGCCAGGAACGCCTCGTCGAAGCGGCGCCCCACGAACGACGCGTCCAGCATCGACAGGCTCACGCAGACCGTCACCGCCTCGAACCCGTCGCCGATGAACGAGCGCGCCAGCCGGTCCGTCGGCCGTCCCCAGATCGGGAACACCGCTCCCAGGCCGCACTCCGCCAGCTGGCGCTCACGGTACTCCCGCAGGTCCTCGAGGAAGATGTCCCCGAAGGCGACGCGCCGGATGCCCGCGGCGAACTGACGGTCGAACTCCCGCCCCATCGCGCGCTCGTACACCTCGTTCGAGGACTTCGGGGGCACGACCACCTCGGCCACCTCGATCCCAAGCGATGCCGCCTGTTCACGCAACAGCGAACGCCGCACCCCGTGCATGCTCACGCGGTCGTAGGCGTCGGTGACGGTGGTGATCAGCGCAACCACGCGGTAATTGCCCTCCAGCTGCAACGTGCGCAACGCGAGGCAGCTGTCCTTGCCCCCGCTGAAGCACATCGCGATCGGTTCCGGCACGACTGGTTGTCCTCCCTGAAGTTGTCGGTATCATGGCGCAAGACACCGTGACGACCAAGATTACCGCCATGAAGTCGCCCCGGACCACGCCCTTCCCCGCCACGCCCGCCGCCGCGCTCATCCTGGCCACCTGTGCCACACCCCCGCCCCCCGCCCCCTTCACCATCCTCGAAGCCCCCGTCGACTTCACGCAGGTCGGCGACACCATCGCCCCCGCCGCCGACATCGAGGCCATGATCGCGCCGTACCGCGCGCAGCTCGACGCACAGCTCGCCGTGGTGCTCGGTCACGCCGCCGGCGAGTTCACCAAGGCCGACCCAGAGGGCACGCTCGACAACCTGGTCGCGGAGGCGCTGCTGCACGCGGCCCGCGCCCGGTCGGGCGACACGGTGCACGCCTCGCTCGTCAACGAGGGTGGCCTCCGCGTGCCCCTCGCGGCAGGACCGATCCTCATGCGGCACGCGTATGAACTGCTGCCCTTCGAGAACTTCGTCGTCGTGCTGTCGCTCTCGGGCGCGCAGATGGAGCGGCTGGCGGACGAGATTGCGGCCACGACCGGGGAACCGATCGCGGGGTGGTCGATGGAGCTGGACGGCCACGACGCGGTCGGGGTTCGAGTGGGCGGCGAGCCGGTCGACCGGGACCGCATCTACCGCCTGGCGACGGTCGACTACCTGGTCAACGGCGGGGGGGAGTGGGGCGTGCTGTGGGAGGTGGAGGCCGTGGCGCGCGAGGACCTGGACATCCTGATCCGGACGGCCTTCGTGGAGTACCTGGCGAAGATGGGCACGGTGACGCCGGTTCTGGACGGACGCATCCGAAGCGTTGGCAGCGCGGAGAGGGAGAACGACCGATGAAACGGCGCGACTTCATGCGCGTGCTGGGCCTGGGCGGGGTGGCGGGGCTGGCCGGGGTCGAACCGCTGTGGGCGCGGACCGCCCACCGTGACCGAAGCGGTGGACGAGACCTCTCCTACGGTCCCCTCCTCCACGACGACGGCGTCAACCTGGTCGTGCTGCACACCAACGACACGCATTCGCGGATGGACCCCTTCCCCATGGACGGCGGCCGCTTCGAGGGACTGGGGGGAGCGGCTCGGCGCGCCACCCTGATCCGGCGCGTGCGCGAAGCCAACGAACACGTCCTGCTCGTCGACTCGGGGGACATCTTCCAGGGGACGCCGTACTTCAACTTCTTCGGCGGCGAGCTCGAGTTCAGGACCATGACCGCGATGGGCTACGACGTGGCCACGCTCGGCAACCACGACTTCGACAACGGCGTGGACGGGCTGGTCGCGATGTTGCCGGAGGCCGGCTTTCAGTTCGTGTCGGCGAACTACGACGTGAGCGGGTCGGCGCTGGCGGGGCATGTCGAGCCCTACACGATTCGCGAGTTCGGCGGCGTCAGCGTGGGGATCTTCGGCCTGGGCATCGCCTTCGAGAAGCTGGTGCTCGCCAGCCTGCACGAGGGTGTCGTCCACACCGACCCGATTGCGGCCGCGCGCACCGCGTGCCGAGAACTGCGCGAGCAGGACTGTTCGCTCATCATCTGCCTGTCGCACCTGGGATACCGCTATGGTGACGCCCGCCCCAGCGATCAGGTTCTGGCCGACGAGGTCCCCGAGATCGACCTGATCCTGGGCGGCCACACCCACACCTTCCTCGACGAACCGGACCTCTTCGATCAGGGACGGAACGGGTTTACCGTGGTCAACCAGGTAGGGTGGGGGGGGATGAGACTCGGGCGAATCGACGTGAGCTTCGAGTCAACGGCGCAAGCATCCGCTACGACGGCCGCCAACTACGATATCAACGACCGCCTGGACGGGTAGTTCGGAGCCCGGGACTCCCCGGGAAATGCCACGCTACGTCCGCCACCCGCGCGCCGTCCTGCGGCGGCCATGGCGGACGTAGCGTGTGGTGATCGTCAAGACGCTAGGCGTCGCCTCCTCCGGTGGGCGCCATCGCCACCGCGGCGCCGCTCACACCGTACACCACGATGCCGGTGACGAGCGCGCCGATGAGACCCATGATGTCGAACGCCTCCATGCCTGCCAGACTGCCGCTCAAGGCATGAAGGATGCCCAACGTGGCACCCGCTTTTGCACCGTCAGCAGCATCGCCCGTTCCCCGCCAGCCCAGCACCAGGGCCAGGACGGAACCGGCGAACAGGTGCCCGACAATTGACTGCCAGGTACCCTCGGCGGCCATTGCTGCGGACATGAAGTCACCACCGACCGCGCCCACCAACAGGTTGAGCACGAACATGGCGACGGCTGCTACGACGGATGCAACTACCCAATTCTTGTCCACGATGTTCTCCTTTGCGGAAGTGGACCAGTTGCGGATGAGCAGGGCGAACGTGGGGCGCAGCTCCTGCTCGCGCAAGAGTTTGGATGCGAAACGGTGTACAATTGCCTCTGGAATGGCGGATTCACGGGGCGCCTGACGAATCGGACTCCCCCGGATCGCGGTTTGGCGTGGCCCTATCGTGCGGGTGCCGCGCGCCCCGTTCAGCGATCGTACACGAAACGCTCCACCTCGCCGTGGATCCGCTCAACCGTGGCCTGCGAAGGCCGCCGCGTGAACCGCGATACCACGATCGTGACCGCGAAGTTGACCGCCAGCGACCAGAGCGCCTCGTGGAGGCCCAGCGGCTGCGGGAACTGCATCCGGGTCAGGTAGAGCGTGACCAGCCCGGCCAGGATCCCCGCCACCACGCCCGTCGCCGTGTTGAGCCGCCGGCCCGGGTAGCAGACGCCCAGCACCGCCGGCATCAGCTGGAGCGCGCCCGCTCCCGAGAGCGTCACCAGGGTGACCAGGAAGTCGAGCTGCGATCCTTCGCGATGTAGCGCTGGTACACGTCCCGCGTGAGCACGGTCATGTTCGAGTGCAGGATCGAGTCCAGGGTGGACATCGCGGCGGCGGTGGCGCCGGCCAGGATCAGGCCGGTCAGCCATGGTGGCGCGTACTGGAAGAGCAGCTCGGGGAAGACCCGGTCGGGTGACGCGAGGTCGGGCAGGATGAGCGCGCCGCCGAGCCCCACGAACGCCGCCGGGATAAAGAGCGTCATGAGGTAGATCGGGGTGGTGGCGCCGAGGATCTTCAGGGTGCGGCCGGAGGCGGCCGTGAAGTAGCGGATCATCATGTGGGGCTGGAAGATGATCCCGAACGAGAGCGCGATCGTCATCCCGACCCACATCCCCGGCGTGAAGAAGCCCTCCGGACCGGGCAGGCTCAGCAGGTCGGGCCGCTCCGCCATGAGCCGCCTCCACAGCTCG
>JAPPGM010000144.1 GCA_028874995.1 Gemmatimonadota bacterium
CGGCAAGGAATCTACCACAATCCTTACGGACATATCACGTGTGACATGACACTAGGAGACGGAGATAGTGCTTCCGATGACTGTAGGCCAGCACGCGTTCCAGGTCGATTCGCTTACCGGGATACCGCGACGCCCACTCTCCGATTTCCTGTTCCAGAGGTCCGTTCTAACCAAAGGGACGAAAGGTGCTCTGGGCATCCACGCGGACGCGTTTCAAGAGATCTTTGCCCAGCGGAAGGCCAGCAGGTGCCGAAAAGCCAGCACCGAGTATGAATAGGCGAAAAACTGGAAACTGAGGTCCGGTCATGTCGGATGGGTGGTACTGATGAAAGACGGCCCCCCCTACCGAAACCTCTCCTGCAACCTCTCCAGCCTCTCCGCCCCCGGACACAGCTCCTCATACGGATAGTCCACCAGCGGTTCCTCCACCGTCCCCTGGATCCCGTGGAAGTCCGCCTCATCCCCCACCTCCCCCGCCCCCTCTACGTACAGCAGCCCCGTCGCCACCTCCCCCGCCCGCTGCCGCTCCCTGATGTAGCCATACACCGCATCACGATCCGTCGGGTCGTAGTCCCCCGGCACCTTCCGAAACCTGATGCTGCTCCCATCGTGCAGCCCCACCGTGCGCACATCCCCCGCCTCGTACGAGGCCTCGATTTCATGTGCCGGCGGCACGAAGTCGGCGTACACGAGCTGGTTGTAGTTGTCGCGCGTGTACTGGTAGCTCTTGGTCGACCCGTGATGGTCGTTGAAGGTGACGCAGGGCGAGATGATGTCGATGAGCGCGAAGCCACGGTGACGCAGTCCCGCTTTCAGGATCGGGACGAGCTGCTCCTTGTCCCCTGAAAAACTTCGCGCCACGAACCCCGCCCCCAGATTCAACGCCAATAGCACCGAATCGATGGGATGCTCACGGTTGACCTGGCCTCGCTTGGCGGTCGAACCCACATCGGCCGACGCGGAAAACTGCCCCTTGGTCAACCCGTACACGCCGTTGTTCTCGATGATGTACAGCATGTCCACGTTGCGCCGCACCACGTGCGCGAACTGGCCCATCCCGATCGAGAGGCTGTCGCCGTCGCCCGAGACGCCGATGCACATGAGCTCCCGGTTGGCGGCGTGTGCGCCCGTGGTGATCGACGGCATGCGGCCGTGGACGCCGTTGAATCCGTGGGCCTCCTGGAGGAAGTAGGTTGGCGTCTTGCCGCTGCACCCGATCCCGGAGGTCTTGGCCACGCGGTGCGGCTCGATCTCCAGCTCCCAGAAGGCCTCGATGATCGCCGCGGTGATGGAGTCGTGGCCGCACCCCGCGCACAGCGTGGACATGGTGCCCTCGTAGTCGCGGCGGGTCAGGCCGAGGCGGTTCTTCGTCAGGCCCGGGTGGTGGACTCGCGGCTTCTTGATGTAGCTCATGGGGCCACACCGGCGGGGTGGGCGACGACGGGCGTTCCAATGTCCAGATGTTCCGCCAGCCCGTCCATCACATGGTGGCAGCTCATCGGGTAGCCGCCGTAGTAGAGGATCGACTTGAGCGACTCCTTCGCGGCCCCCGTCTCGGTGATCAGCAGCTTCCTCAGCTGCCCGTCCCGGTTCTGCTCCACCACGAAGTTGACCTCGTGGGCGGCCAGGAACGGCTCGACGTCGGGGTGGAACGGGAAGGCCCGGATCCGCATGTAGTCCACCTCGATGCCGCGCCCGGCCAACTCGTCCACCGCCTCGAGCACCGCCCCCCGGCACCCGCCGATCGTCACCAGCGCGATCTTCGCCCCTTCACGCACCCGGATCTCCGACGCGGGAAGATGCGCCGCCGCCCCCTCGATCTTCCTCCCCACGCGCGCCAGCACGTCCGCGTACGGCTCCGAGTCCTCGGTGTAGTTGCCGAAGCGATCATGACCCGAACCGCGGGTCAGGTAAGCCCCCTTGGGGTGCACGCCCGGCAACGTCCGCGCGGGGATCCCGTCACCGTCCACATCCAGGTACCTGTGAAACGGACCCGTCGCCGCCTCGAGCTCCTCCGCCGTCAGCACCTTCCCCCGGTCCGGCCGATAGCCATCATCCCACTCCAGCTTCGGCACGACCCAGTCGTTCATGCCGATATCCAGATCCGTCACCACGAACACCGGCGTCTGATACCGCTCGGCCAGGTCGAACGCCTTCACCGCGAAATGGAAACACTCGTGCGGATTCGCCGGGAAGATCACGATGTGCTTGGTATCGCCATGCGACGCATACGCGACGAACTGGATGTCCCCCTGCTGCGTCCGCGTCGGCATCCCCGTCGAGGGTCCCACGCGCTGCACGTCGAAGAACACCGACGGCACCTCGGCGTAGTACGCCAACCCGATGAACTCGCTCATCAGCGACAGGCCCGCCCCGCTCGTCGAGGTGAACGCCCGCGCACCCGCCCACCCGGCGCCGATCACCATCCCCGCGGCCGCCAGCTCATCCTCCGCCTGGATGATCGCGAACCGGTTCTTGCCCGTCTCGGGATCCTTGCGGAACTGGTGACAAAACGCCGTGAACGCGTCGACCAGCGAGGTGGACGGCGTGATCGGGTACCAGGCCGCCACCGTCGCCCCCGCGTACACGCACCCGAGCGCCGCCGCCGTGTTCCCGTCGATCACGATCGAGTCCCGGTTGCCGTCCATCGGCGCCAGCCGCACGGGCAGCGGGCAGTCGAAGTGCTCGCGCGCGTAGCCGTGGCCCAGGTCGATGGCGAGATAGTTGGCGTCGAGCAGCTTGGCCTTGGCGGCGAAGGTCTCCTTGAGCAGGCCCCGCACGATCTCCATGTCGATGTCGAGCAGCGCCGCCAGCGCCCCCACGTAACAGATGTTCTTCATCAGGATCCGCACGCGCGATCCCGTGAAGTTGTCCACGGTCATCTTCGCGAGGGGGATGCCCAGGAAGTTCACGTCGTCGCGGTCGAGGTCGCGGGGCAGGGGCCAGCTCGAATCGTGCATGACCCAGCCGCCCGTCGTGACTTCCTCGATGTCGCGCTTGTAGGTCGCGGGATTCATGGCGACGACCAGGTCGAAGCGGGCGGTGCGCGCGGTGTGGCCGTCGGCGTTCGCCCGGATCTCGTACCAGGTGGGCAGACCTTGGATGTTCGACGGGAAGAGGTTCTTTCCCGAAACGGGGATCCCCATGCGGAAGATCGCCCGCCTGAGCAGTCCGTTCGCGCTCGCCGAGCCGGTGCCGTTGACCGTCCCGATCTTGAAGGCCAGGTCGTTGACGCGCCGGTTCGGGCGCGCCGGCCGTCGCGTCGCGCGCCAGGTCCATGATCGACATCCCCGGGTGCATCTCACCCGCGCCCAGCCCCGCGTACGGAATCAGCAGGTCCGACTTGCGCATGTCCCAGGCCGCCGTGGGGCACCGTTCGGCACAGAGCCCGCAGTGGATGCAGAGATCCTCGTCCTTCACCATGATCCGTCCGGTCTGCGGCAGATCCTCGGAGATGAACAGGGGCTCCTCCGGGTAGTTCAGCAACGGTGCCGTAAGCCGCCGGGTGAGGTCCTCTTCAGCGCCGTTGTGCGTGATCGTGAGGCAGTCCAGCGGACAGATGTCGATGCACGCGTCGCACTCGATGCACAGATTCGCCTCGAAGTGCGTCTGGATGTCGCAGTTGAGACACCGCTCCACCTCGACCAGCGTCTGCTCGATGTCGAACCCCTCCTCGACCTCGATGTCGAGCCGCTTGAACCGCTCCTGCAGGTCCACATGGCGCATCTTGGCGCGCTGGGCCTCGTCGTAGTCGTTCGAGTACGTCCACTCGTGCAGCCCCATCTTCTGGCTGATGAGGTTCATCCCCTCCGGGGGACGGTCGGTGAGCGATTTGCCGTGGCAGTACGCGTGGATCGAGATCGCCGCCTGGTGCCCGTGTTCGACTCCCCAGATGATGTTCTCGGGGCCCCACGCCGCGTCGCCGCCCATGAAGACGCCGTCGCGCGAGGTCATGAAGGTGGTCTTGTCGACGATCGGCATGTCCCACTTGTTGAAGTCGATCCCGATGTCGCGCTCGATCCACGGGAACGCGGTGTCCTGCCCGATCGCGAGGATCACCTCGTCGCACTCGATCACCTTGCTGTCGTGCACCTTGGCCTTGAGCCGCCCGTTCTCGCCCGGGTGCCAGGTGACCAGGTCGAAGACCATCCCCTTCACCGGCTTGGTCTTGCGCGCCATGACCTTCACGTCGCTGGCGCCCAGGCGCTGGGCCGTGCGGCAGCAGTCCATTGCCGTGTTGCCCACCCCGATCACGAGCACCCGGTCGCCGCACTCGTCGATGTGGCCGAAGCGCACCGATTCCAGCCATTCGATCCCGATGTGGATCTGCTTCGAGTCCCAACGCCCGGGCAGGTTCAGCTCCTTGCCCTTGGGCGCCCCCGAACCGATGAACACCGCTTCGTAGTCCTCTTCCAGCAGCGCGGCCAGGCTGTCGATCGAGTGGTTCAGGCGCAGGTCGACGCCCATGTCGAGGATATAGTCGATTTCCTCCCAGAGGACCTTGGCGGGCAGCCGGAACTCGGGGATGTTCGTCCACATGAGCCCGCCGGGTTTGGCGAGTTTCTCGAAGATGGTGACCTCGTACCCGAGCGGCAGGAGGTCGTTGGCGACGGTCAGTGACGCGCACCCCGCGCCGATGCACGCGATCCGCTTGCCGTTCTTTTCGGTGGGGATTTCGGGGAGGAAGGGGACGATGTCGTCGCGCAGATCGGACGCGACCCGTTTCAGGCGACAGATCGCCACCGGCTCGCCGTCCAGGCGGACGCGCCGGCAGACCGGCTCGCAGGGCCGGTCGCAGGTCCGGCCCAGAATCCCCGGGAAGATGTTCGACTTCCGGTTGAGCAGGTACGACTCGGTGTACTGCCCGTTGGCGATGAGCCGGATGTACTCGGGGATGTCGGTGTGCGCGGGACACCCCCACTGGCAATCGACCACGCGGTGGTAGTGGTCTGGGTTGGTGGTGTCGGTGGGCTTCATGGATGCAACCATGTATGCAATCTAGCAGTCCGCAGGCGAATTTGCGCGAGTGCCCGGAGTGTTGGGGCACCTGGCTTTGTCCACGGGCCAGCCCGTTTCGGGACCGTCACGAAAGGATCACTTTGCGGGCAGGGTGGCAAGGGCGGCGGCGGGGGTCAGGATGGGGATCGGGAAGGCCGGGGTGAGGGAATGGAATTCGTTGTCACCGGTGACGATTGCGTCGGCCCTTGCCTCCTTGGCAAGCTCGAGGAAGGAACGGTCAAAGGGGTCGCGGCAGTCGGGGATGGGCGGAGGCGTGGACACGATGACCGACTCGCAGTGGGGCAGGTAGTCGGCGAGCAGGTCCTCGCGTTCGCTGGACGACAGCCCGAACCTCGGGTAGCAGAGGACGCGGATCAGTTCGGTGGTGGTCTCCCGGCTTGCCAACGGCACAATGGCACGGGATCTCCACGCGTCACGGGTCCAGGTCAACCTGCCCGCCGGGAACAGCACAGCGGACACAAGTACATTGGTGTCGAGGACCCACCGTGGCGGACGTTCCGTTGGTGTGGAGGCGTGCGGAGTCGGGTCACTCATCGATCCGGGGATGCAGTGGGGCGGGACCTACTCGTTCCGCCGCGCCCAGGCCACGGCGTCCGCCACATCGGCCTCGGTGATGCCGATCTCGGCCAGTTTCGCGCGCACGGCATCGGCGCGATTGACCCGCACCGGCGTGAGTACGATGCGGCCGTTCTCGCTCGTCACGTCGAAGTACTCCGTCCCGCCGAAGTCGGAAATGACCGCCTTGGGAAGGGTCAACTGGTTCTTGGCGGTCAGTTTGGCCAGCACTGGAGTCTCCTTTCCGTTAAACAAGGAATCCTTACCACATTACATTACGAGCCGATCCACGGCAAGTAGGTCTTGAAGGCTCCGACGGCATGTCCCGCGAATTGCCCGCTCCGTTTCGCGCCCCTACACTGACGCTTGCGCCGCGCCGCGCTACTCGTCCCCCAGCCCCGAGTCGCCAGTGCCCGATTCATCCCTCCATTCCAGCGCCGGTTCGAACGGCGACGGGGCGCCGCCCCCCACCTTCGACGACCTCAAGATCCCCGACATGAGCCCGCGCAGCCTGCTGCGCCAGTTCGGCCCCGGGATGATCCTCATGATGACGGGAATCGGGACGAGTCACCTGGTGACGGCGCCCACGGCGGGCGGACGCTTCGAGTACGCGCTGCTCTGGTGTGTTCTGCTCGCGTACGTCTTCAAGTACTACGGCTTCGAGCTGGCGTTCCGGTTCACGAACGCGACGGGCAAGAGTCTCATGGCGGCGTACGCGACATCGCCGGGGAAGCTGCCGGTGTGGTACGTGCTGGTGACGACGCTCGTGCAGTGTGCGGTGGGGCAGGCGGGTCGGCTGATCGCGGCGGCGGCGGTGCTGTACTACCTGTTTTCGGCGCAAATGGGACTGGAGGTGCCGCTCTGGGGATGGGCGGCCTTCCTGGGTGCGCTGTCCGTGACCGTCCTGCTCTGGGGGCGATACGCCGCGCTTGAGGCCGGGGCCAAGATCGCCGGCGGCCTGCTCTTCGTCTCGGCTGTCATCGTGTACTTCGTTCGACCCGCCCCGATCGGGGAACTCGAGCACTTCCTGATCTTCGATGCGCCGCCCGGGTCCTGGCTGGTGATCGCGGGCTTCCTCGGGTTGCTGCCCACCGGGATCGACGTGTCGCTGCAGGCGTCGGAGTGGGGGAAGGCGAAGCGCGCGGGGATGGCGCGGATCCGGGACCGGCTGGAGACCGCGGGTCTGGCGCCCGCCTTCGACCCGTTCGCCCCCAAAATGAGCGACCTGACCGTCGATGTCCGGCGGCTTCCCGAACGTGCGGTGGAATACAGCCGCCGCTGCTTCCGCATCAGCCTTTGGGACTTCCGGCTCGGGCACGTGGTGTCGTTCGTGATCGCGACGATCTTCCTGCTGCTGGCGGCGGTGTGGCTATACCCCAGCCCGATAGAGGGGCGGGCGGTGATGGGCGAGATCGCGGGGATCTTCACCGAGAGCGTGGGGCCCTGGATGATGACGATCTTCATGCTCGGGGCCTTCGCGGCGACCTTCTCGACCGCCTTCAACTACTTCGATGGTTGGCCGCGGATCGTGGGGGCGTGCTGCCGCAACCTCTTCCGGCCGACCGCTGCGCTGGCGGGGATCGCGGCCGACCAGGTGACCGCGGAGCACCGGCGCAGGTGGTACTCGGAGTTCAACATTTATCGGATGACCATGCTGTTCTCTCTGGTGTCCGCGGTCGTCTTCATCGCGGTGATGCCCAGGCCGGTGTACCTGGTGCTCGTGGCCTCGGCGCTGGCCTACTTCGTGGCGCCGGTGATCTTCTGTCTCAACTTCTACTACTGCCTGAAGGTGATCCCGAAGGACGACCCGCACTTCTACCCCTCGGCCTTCGCGCGGGTGTTCACCTGGATCAGCATCGCGGTGTTCACGGGGATGAGCCTGATCCTGATTCTGGGCAGGATCTTCGACGTGGCGTTGTTTGGGGGGTAGGAGGGGGCGCGCAACGAAAAACGGTGCGCGAAGGGTGAAAATGGCCGATTTTTCCGTCTGTTACGCCATCGCGCACCAGAAAACGTTGCGTGTAGCCTGCCGCTTACGCGATACCGGCAGGGATTGTCAACCACGTTCACCGTGCCGGTCGAAGAAGGCGTCCGTTTTGGCGGGAAGCAGCAGATCGTCCGAGATCGCCGCTATCTCTTCAGCTTCCTTCCATGCCTGTTCAAGCAGCCACAGCTCGCCCTCGAGGGCTCGCCGCTCCTGTTCTTCGTGAAGCGCCATCTCCAGGGCAAGCCTGGTGGGTTTGGGCATGCTCTTGACGTAGCCCACCCGGCCGTCCCACGCGTCGGAGTGCATTTCGTGAGCGACCTTGGCGAGGAATCGGTTCGGGTGCCGGTGTGATTCGATCTCGGAGACGGCCGTCTCCACCATTGCTCGCGTCGCGCCCCATTGGTTCAGCAACGGGAGGATGGTGCCCGCAACGCGCCGCGCGTCCTCGTTTTCGAACGTGGCGGCTCGCTTTCCGCGGCAGACCTCCACCCTGAAGTGCGGCTCCCGGTCGTGAGGCAGGATGCGAATCGTGTCGATATCGGCAACCCGGAATCTGGCGACGTTGTCGGGAGTGACCACGGTGCCCGCCGAAGCATGTCCGACTCGTACCTTGGCGGCCGTGCTCCTCATGGCCCAAAAGAAGAAACCCAGGCCGAGCGGAACCGCGGCCAGGCTCACAAGGGGAGGGATGGAATAGTAGATGGCTGCACCGATCGGCCCTCCCGTCGCCAGGCCCACAATCTGGCGCCGCCTTCGCTCCCCGAGCTGGTCGCCGTACCGCCACGCTGCAAACTCGGGGCGGAGAGGCTTGCCGATCCGCACCAGCTCGAGTCCCTCGGGGTGCCGTGCGAGCCCGATGTTCTCCGAGGAAGTGCGCAGTCGAGTGTCCCGGAACAGCTTTTCGCACATCTCCACCGCCTCCCACCGCTCCTCAAGCGGAGTGAGGTTCCAGCGCCTGCAGCTGCGGCAGACCACCCATAGCCGCCCCTTGGCCGTGTCGAAGGCGAGGCGGCGACCGACGGGGAAGCTCTCCACCACCTCGTTTGAGCCGAGGGGCTTCTTGCAGAACAGACAGGTGTGCCACATGGCTACCCCGGATACAGCCCCGCCACCACCGCCCTCTGCCGCACCAGCGCGAGCACGATGTCGATCGCGGGCGTGGCTACGCCGACCACCCGACCCAGTTCCTGCACCGAGGTGACAAGTGCGTCGATCTCCATGCCGCGGCCCTTCTCCAGGTCCTGGAGCATCGACGTCCGGTGCGCCCCCACCGCCGCCGCCCCCTCGATGCGCCGCTCGATGTTCATGCGCAGCTGGATCCCCAGCGCGGCCGCGATATCACGCGTCTCCTCCATCATGGCGCGCGCCACGGCCCGGGTCCCGGGCTCGGTGGCCACCCTGTCCAGGGTCGTCAGGGTCAGCGCGCTGATCGGGTTGAAGGAGACGTTGCCCCAAAGCTTGAGCCACATTTCGTGGCGGATGTTGCGGACCGGCGCCCGCACCCCCGCCCGGATCAGGGCCCGGCTGAGAGCCTTCACGCGCATGGTCTTCTTTCCCGACGGCTCGCCCAGGGTGAACCGGTTGCCCGACAGGTGGCGGATGACGCCCGGTTCGACGATCTCGCTCGCCGGGTACACGACGCACCCGATCGCCCGCTCCGGGCCGATGTCGGTCCACAGGCGGCCGCCGGGGTCGACGCTCTCCAGTTGCAGCCCCTCCCACGGGTCGCCGACCTGGTGGAAGTACCACCACGGGAGGCCGTTCTGCGCCGTCACCACGGCCGTTTCGGGTCCGAGCAGCGGCTGCATGGCGTCCACGGCCTTGGGAAGCGAGTGCGCCTTGAGCGTGATGATCACGTAGTCCTGTGGGCCCGCCTCCCGGGGGTTGTCGGTGCACACGGGGTGAGCGACCAGCTCCTTGCCCTCGGTCAGGAGCCGCACCCCGTCCTGCCGCATCGCTTCGAGGTGCGGTCCCCGCGCGATGAGCGTGGTGTTGACGTGGGCCAGCGCCAGCTTCGCCCCGAGGTAGCCGCCGGTCGCCCCCGCGCCGTAGATCGCAACTCTCACCGCAGGCGCCCCTGCATGGCCGGTTCGCCGGTCCTGGCGCACATGGCTCCCGCGCTCCGGATCGCCGCTCTCATCCCCCCGACCCCAACCCCAGCTGATCCGCCAGCCCGATCCTGCGCAGCTTTCCCGTCGGACCCTTCGGGATCTCGTCCAGGATGACCACCTTGCGCGGCACCTTGAACCCGGCCAGGCGCCCCGCCGCGAACTCGCGGATCGCGCCCGGACCCGTCTCCGTCCCCTCCCGCAGCACGACCGCCGCGGCCACCTCCTCGCCCAGCTTCGGGTGCGGCATCGCGAAGGTGACCACCTGCTGCACGGCCGGGTGGTCCATGAGCACCTCGTCGACCTCGCGCGGCGAGATCTTCTCCCCGCCCCGGTTGATGATCTCCTTGAGGCGGCCCGTGATCGTGAAATAGCCGTCCGGGTCGCGGAAACCCTGGTCGCCGGTGCGGAACCATCCGTGCGTGAAGTTCTCGCGGTTCGCGGCCTCGTTGTTCTCGTAGCCGGGGGTGACGTTGGGGCCCCGGATGACGATCTCGCCCTCGTCGCCGGGCGCGAGGTGGTTGCCGCCGGGGTCCATGACCGAGACGTCCGGGCCCGCCGCGATACCGACGGTGCCGGGCTTGCGGGGGGCGGGCGGGAGTGGGTTGCAGGTCATCTGGTGCGCGGCCTCGGTCATGGCGTAGGCCTCCACGACGGGTGCGCCGAAGAGGTCTTCCAGTTCGGCCATCACGCGGGTCGGGAGCGCGGCGGAGGAGGAGCGGATGAAACGGAGTCGCAGCCGCGCGATGATGTCGGCGTTGCGGGCGGCGCGGGCCAGGATGGCCTGGTGCATGGTCGGGACGGCGGAATACCAGGTTGGGTCGGCGTCGGCGAGCCAGGAGAAGACCTTGAGCGCGTTGAAGCCCGGGGCGCAGTAGACGCTGCCGCCCGTGTGCAGTGTGGACAGTACGCACGCCATGAGCCCGTGGATGTGGAAGAGGGGCATGACGTTGAGGCAGCGGTCGGTTGGGTCCAGGCGAAGGGTTTGGCGGATGTTCTCGGCGGTGGCGCAGACGTTGCGGTGGAGCAGGGGGACGAGCTTGGGGCGTGAGGTGGTGCCGGAGGTGTGGAGGAGGAGGGCGATGTCGTCGGGGGTGGTGGGGCCGGGGTGGGCGGTGGGGGTGGAAGCGGGCCCGGAGGTGAAGTGGAAGGTGCCGGTGGGGCTAGTGGGGTCGTGGGC
>JAPPGM010000075.1:0-42988 GCA_028874995.1 Gemmatimonadota bacterium
GACGAGAGGGGAATAGCAGGGCTATTCGCCCGAGGAGCAACGCAGAGCGAAGCCCTGCGAGGAACTAATGTATACTACACATTCCATAATGGAAAGTAATCATTACATCGTAAGACCTGGAGCGAAGCGGTCCAGGCCGGATGCATCGCCGGTCGAATGCCGGGGGGGTTTTTCCGCGGGCTGCCAGCCCGACGGGTGCTTCCACTTCCAGATGAGATCACCCGCCCGCCCGTCGCCGCGGCAAAACCAGGGACACGAGCATGTCGGAATGGGACGCCCCCCCTCAGACCACCTTCACCGCCGGCCCCTCATCCCCACTCTCCTGCTCCTCTTCCTCCCGAATCCCCAGCGCCACCAGCAGCCGGCCCTCGATCTCCCCCGCCACGTCCCGGTTCTCCTTGAGGAATGTCCGCACATTCTCCTTGCCCTGTCCCAGCCGCAGATCCCCATACGAGAACCACGACCCCGACTTCTCGACGATCCCGTGCTCCACGCCGATGTCGATCAGCAGCCCCGTGTGGCTGATCCCCTGACCGTACAGGATGTCGAATTCGGCCTGCTTGAAGGGCGGTGCGCACTTGTTCTTGACCACCTTGACGCGGGTGCGGTTTCCGATCACCTCGGGCCCGTCCTTGAGGGCCCCGATGCGGCGGATATCCATGCGCAGGGAGGCGTAGAACTTGAGTGCGCGGCCGCCCGACGTCGTCTCGGGGCTGCCGAACATGACGCCGATCTTCTCGCGGATCTGGTTGGTGAAGATGACCGCCGCGTTGGAGCGGCTCACCGCGCCGGTCAGCTTCCTGAGCGCCTGGCTCATCAGCCGCGCCTGCAGGCCCACGTGCGAATCGCCCATCTCGCCCTCGATCTCGGCCCTGGGCACCAGCGCCGCCACCGAGTCGACCACGATCACGTCCACCGCGTTGCTGCGGATCAGCACCTCGGCGATCTCCAGCGCCTGCTCGCCCGTGTCGGGCTGCGAGACGAGGAGGTTGTCCACGTCGATCCCGAGCTTGCGCGCGTACTGGATGTCGAGCGCGTGCTCGGCGTCGATGAAGGCCGCGATGCCACCGTCGCGCTGCGCGTTGGCGATCACGTGGAGGCAGAGCGTCGTCTTGCCCGACGACTCCGGTCCGTAGATCTCACTGATCCGTCCCTTGGGAACCCCGCCCACCCCGATCACCGCGTCGAGGTTGATCGCCCCGGTGGAGATCGCGTCGATCTGGAGATTGGCGCCCTCGGCGCCCATGCGCATGATCGCGCCGCGTCCGTACGACCTCTCGATCTGGGTCAGGGCCGTGTTGAGCGCCTTCTCCTTCTGCTGCTTGTCCTTGCCGTTCGTGGTGGACGTCCTCTTGCTGGACATCGGCTGTCTGGGCATCTGATGGAACCTCTTCCTCGCGGCGGGGGGTTGTCTGTATCAATACCGAAGATAACACGAAACCTATCCGGGTCAAGGTCGATGGAGGCGCGATCCGCGCCCGCCTTCGCGGCACCGCTCCACCCACCCCGGAACCCCGGAACCGTTTCCGATGCAGCCAAGCTACCTTCTATTGATGGGCGCATACATGTCAGAATCGGCCAACCTTCACAGAGACCTTCGATAGAACCCCCAATGGGCCAATCCTCCTCGCAAATCCACGAATACGACCTCGTCGCGATCGGCGGCGGCACCGGCGGTCTGGTCACGGCCGCCGGCGCGGCCTATCTCGGCATGAACCCCGCCATCGTCGAGAAGCACGCGCTCGGCGGCGACTGCCTCTGGACCGGCTGCGTTCCCTCGAAGGCCCTCATCGCCTCCGCCCGCCTCGCGCGCCAGATGGACCGCGCCGCCGCCCTCGGCCTCACCCCCAACGCCGCCCGCCACGACTTCCGCGCCGTCATGGAACGGATGCGGGCCGCGCGCGCCACCGTCGCCCACCACGACGACCCCGAACGCTTCCGCAAGATGGGCGTTGGCGTCCACTTCGGTGCCGCGCGCTTCCTCGATCCCAACACGGTCGAGGTGGACGGCGAGGGCACCCTGCGCTCCAAGCGTTTCGTCATCGCCACGGGGGCGGTGCCCGCCATCCCCCCCATCCCCGGCCTCGCGGACCTCGACTACTGGACCTACGAGACCGTCTTCGACGAGAACGAGCTCCCCGACTCGATCGCGATCATGGGCGGTGGGCCCATCGGGGTCGAGTTCGCGCAGGTCTTCGCGCGGCTGGGGTCGAAGGTCACCATCCTCGAGATGATGCCCAGGATCCTGATCAAGGAGGACCGGGATGTGGCGGCGTACATGCAAGACCTCCTCGAAGCGGAGGGGATCGCGGTCCGCACCGGGGCCGGTGTGAGTCGCGTGGGCTCGAAGAACGGGCGCGCGGTGCTCGAGACGGACGACGGAGGCCGCATCGAGGTGGACCGGGTCTTCGTCGCGACCGGGCGGCGCCCCTGCATCGACGGTTTGGACCTTGACGCCGCCGGGATCCGGACCGGCATGGGCGCCGTCGTCGTCGACAGTTACCTGCGGACCAGTTCCAAATCCGCATGGGGCGTGGGCGACGTGGCCGGAGGGCTCCATTTCACGCACGTCGCGGAGCATATGGCCAAGGTGGCGCTCCGCAACTCGGTCCTCCCCGCGAGGACGAAGATCCGCTACGACAGCGTGCCATGGGTCACCTACACCGACCCCGAGGTCGCGCACATCGGCATGTCGGAGGATGAGGCGACCGACGCCGGCGGCACCACGTACCGCTACGAAATGGACGACCTCGACCGCGCCATCGTGGACGGTTCGGCGGTCGGATTCGTGAAGATCTCGGCGGACCGCAAGGGCAAGGTGCTCGGCGCGACGATCGTCGCCCACGGCGCGGGCGACCTTCTCATGCCGCTCGTCCTCGCCAAACAGCACGGCCTGAGCCTGAGCAAGGTCAACGGCACCATCTACCCCTACCCCACCATGGTCGAGGGCGTGAAGCGCGCCTCGGGCGAATACATGCGCTCGCGCCTCGACACGGCCGGGGGAAGGACACTTAAGCGGATCATCCAATGGCTGAAATAGAAACCACGCAGGCGGACGTGAATCAGAGCGGGGCGGACGGTTCCGCCGAACCGCAGGGCCGAACCGGAGCCTGGCTGAAGCTCGGGGCGTTCGTGCTCCTCATCGTCGGGGGCTTTTTCGGCGTCAAGGCGACACCGGCCGGACCCTACCTCACCCTAGAAGGCATCGGCGACGGAATCGAGTGGCTCAGGGGCAATGCCTGGGCCGCACCCATATTCGTCGGCATCTACGCCACCGCCACCGCGCTGGCGGTCCCCGGCACCATCCTGACGCTTGCCGGGGGAGCCGTCTTCGGCTTCTGGTGGGGAACCCTCTACAACTTCATCGCGGCCAACATCGGCGCCAACGCCGCCTTCCTCATCGCCCGCTCACTGGGCGGAGACGCGGTGCGGCGCCTCATCGGAAAGGACTCCAAAGTGCTGAACAAACTGGACGGCATCGTCGAACAGCACGGATTCAGGGGACTGCTGACCCTTCGCCTGATCCCCCTCGCACCCTTCAACGCGCTCAACTTCGGGTCCGGTCTCATGGCGCTGAAGTGGCGCACCTACGCGATCGCGACGCTGGTGGGCATCCTGCCGGGGACCGCGATCTACACCTTCTTCGCCGATTCCATCCTGCAGGGCTCCCAGGAGGCTTCCAGCGCCGCGTGGTTGCGCGTGCTCCTGGCCGGCCTCCTCCTCGTCCTGCTCAGCTTCCTCCCCACCATCCTCAAGAAGATGAACGTAAGACTACCCGGCATGTCAACCATAGTTGTCTTTTTGTCAACCGCAGTTGTCTCCATGGGGGGTCTAGGGCTCAGCAACGCCTCCGCCCAGGAACTTCCGGACCACACCGAGTTCACCAGCGTGCTGGCCGCGGTCGTCGTTGACGCTCAGGTCGACTACGCCGGGCTCGCCGCAAACGACGCGGGGCTCCAGGCCTACCTCGCCCGTCTGGACGCCACCGATATTTCGGCCGTCACGAACGCGTCCCGCGAGGACCAGCTGGCCTTCTGGATCAACGCCTACAACGCCTGCATGCTGAAGCGCGTCATCGATTACTATCCCATCAAGAAGGCGGGCGGCTTCCACGGGCTGAAGAACCGGGCCGCCGGTCGCCCCGAGAACTCGGTGTGGCAGATCGAGGACGTCTTTACGGGCGACCACTGCCGCGTGGCCGGCGAGGAGCGCTCGCAGGACGAGATCGAGCACGAAATCATCCGGCCCATGGGCGACGCGCGCATCCACTTCGCCGTCAACTGCGCCGCTTGGAGCTGTCCCCCGCTGATCGACCGGGCCTACCTCGCGGCGACGCTGAACGAGCAGCTGGACCAGCGCGTGCGCGCCTTCATGATGAACACCGAACACTTCGACGTGACGACCGAGGGGGACAGGCGCACCGTGCACGTCAACAAGGTGCTCGACTGGTTCAAGGAGGACTTCGGGGGGAACAGGGAGGGGATTCGGGCCTTCTTCGCGGAGTTCGCGGACGGGGACCACCGGGAGGCGCTGCTGGACCCCGAGACGAAGGTGGAGTTCTTCGAATACGACTGGACGCTGAACGACATACCGCGGTAGGAGGTGACTTTCTCGGGCGAGCCGGTCCACTCGCGGTCCGCCGGGATCGGGGTGGTGATTCCGGCATTGGACGAGGAGGATACGCTTCCCGGATTGCTGGAGGACCTGTCGGGGCTGGGTCTCGACAGTGTGGTGTTGGTGGTGGATGGGGGGTCGGGGGATGGGACGGTGGCGGCGGCGAGAGCCGGAGAGGCGATGGTGATGAGGAGCCGGCGGGGACGTGCCCGGCAGATGAACGCGGGGGCCGCGCTGCTGTCGACGCGGTGGCTGCTCTTCCTGCACGCGGATTCGCGCGTGGGAGGTGAGGCGTTGCGGGCGGTCGAGGAGCATGTGCGGGGGGGACGGCGGGAAGCCGCGTACTGCGGACTGCTCATCGCGCACCCGCACTTCTACTACCGGCTGATCGAGGGGGGACAGCGGGTCCGGGAGCGGCTGTCCGGGCTGGTATACGGGGATCAGGGGCTCCTGATTCGGCGTGATCTCTTCCTCAGGGCGGGGCCCTTCCCCGACGTGCCGATCATGGAGGACGTCATGCTGAACCGGCGGCTGCGGGGGGAGGGGGAGCTGGTCCGGCTGGGGGCGTCGATCTCCACCAGCGCGCGCCGGTACGAGGAGGAGGGCAAGGTGCGGGGGTGGCTGCGGAACGTCGGGATGATGAGCCGGTTTCTGGCGGGGGGGGAGCCGACGAAGCTGGCGGTGAGGTATCCGGCGCGGCGGCGGCGGGATGGCGAGCGGGCGCGTGGACCCGCGGAAGGCGGCGCTCGTGAGGGCGGGCGTCCGTGGGGCAAGGGTAACCGTGCAACGCTGCTCGTCTTCGCAAAGGCGCCCCGGCCCGGGGAGGTCAAGACACGGTTGGCCCGCAGTCTGGGGCGTGACGGGGAACCCGAATACGAAAAGGCGGCAGCGCTATACCGGCGTATGGGCCGTACCGTTGTGGACGCCGTGGCGGACGCTCCCGCCAACCTGACGATCTGCTATGATCCTCCGGGCGCGGAGAGGGAGATCCGCGATTGGCTCGGCCGGGTGCCGCCTCGCTACTGGTCGCAGGGCGATGGCGACCTCGGTGAGCGCATGTCACGCATGTTCACTCGCGCGTTCGAGGACTCCGAGCGTGTCATCGTGATTGGCACCGACACCCCCGCCATCGGCACGAGGACGATCGCACGGGCGGTGGCCGCGCTCGACGCCGCCGATGTCGTGCTGGGGCCGTCCCGTGACGGGGGATACTACCTGATGGCCCTGCGCGAACCGCATCCGGGCCTCTTTGCCGGGATCGAGTGGAGTACGGAATCGGTCCTGGCTGAAACGGTAAACCGTGCGCGGGAGTTGGGGCTACGGGTCACTTTCCTGGGAGTGGAAGCCGATGTCGATACAGCCGGGGATCTCATCCCCGATGTGATGAGGTGGCTGGAGTTGGGATGAAGCACGAACAGGACGGTAGCTACAACTGCTACTGCACTCCCTGGATGGCGGCCAGCAACCGCGCCTCCATGTCCTCCTGATCCTTGCGGGCGCGCCCGAGCCATCCTTCCACGCGTTGTTCCGATTGCGCCAGCCGGTTGCCGACCTCCTCACGCATTCGGTCCAGTCCGTCCTCGAAACGCTGGTCCGCGCGCTTCAGTCGTTCTCCGACCTCCTCACGCATTCGGTCCAGCCCGTCCTTGAGGCGGTTGTCCGAGCGATCCAGGCGCCCACCAAAGTCTTCCCGCATGCGGTCAATCCGGTCCCCAAGGGCCCTCAACCCGTCCTCGACATGCTTGAAGTCATTCGCCTTGAGTCGGTCGTACAAGCCATCCACGGCGTCCCTCGCGGCCCTGTCGGCAACTGGCTGGAACATTCGCATCAGCGCCCAGAATGCGCCCGCGATCGATCCCGCCAGGCCAACCAGCAAAGCCAGGGCGGGCAACACATCCCCCCATGCCGGCCAAGTCATCTGGATACCCCTCCTCCCTGTGAATCCCGCATCCCCAATACTATCGCGCCGAGTATGAGGCACCTGTTACGAATTCTACTCCCTGAACGGTGCCCGCGGCAAGCACCCTCCGTGATCCCGAATACAAGATCGGGGCGCGGAACGGGCGCACGAATGGTGGGATGGGACGATTCTCAGCAGCACGAAGCCGGGATGATGAATGTCCAGACTTCGCCCGAACCGACCGTCCACGGCTGGGAGAGGACCTCGCCCCCGGCGAGGAACCTGATCCGGAGCTGAATCTCGGGCATGTACCAGTCCAGCTTGAACCTGGCCTCGCTCTTTCCACGCACGATGCCGAGACGCCTGGCGCCATAGTCCGGGGAGAGGTACACCGTTGCCTGGTTGAAGTTGTCGTTCCGGACCACGATGACGACCTCGGTGCGTTCCCCCTGCTCGCCGGGAGGGCCGCCGGTGGTCGAACAGGCGGAAGCCGCGATGACCGCGATGAGGGGCAACCCCCTGCGATTTCGTCTTCCGAATCCGGCGAACATGGTGGCCTCCTCTGAGCGATTCTCGCCCTGCCCCGGGGTCCCAGGCATCGACCACCCCGGTCCCGGCATTCCGGGAATCCCGGGGTGTTTCGCGTGACAAAGACTAGCCCCCGGCTTGCCGCGGAGCCAGCCGACAAGCCATCCACAAGTTCCTCCTGCGCCATCAGGTCGACCAGTGCTAGCACAAAGTGCTGTCAGTCGCTCAACGATGCCGGTAGGCCTGCCAGAAACCTGGCGTGACAGGGACATATACCACCGCGAACGGAGGCGCGGCGCTGCGGTCCGCGAACAAGGGCACGCGCTCGCGTTCCCCGACTCGCGCGATTTCACTGCAATTCAGTGGCGAAGGGTCACCCGTTCGTACGTATTCCCCGCCCCCAAAGGGAATCGGATCCCCTGTTACGAACCACTCATGCCCCTCCGCGTAGCTTCCCGCGAACACCAGGCCGGGCGGCAACTCCCGAATCGGGATCCAAGGGGGACCAACCAGGGTGTCCCCTGACGCCGTCACCCTCCCGTCGATACCCTCGCCGGTCGCCAGACAGAGCGTCACCGGCGTCCCCTCCGGCACGTCCGGATCCACCTCCCGCACCACCACCACGGTGTCGGGCGGCGGCGCGGGCAGCGTCACCGTATCCGGCGCGGGCGCCCGCCGTCCTCTGCACAGCGCCCTCATTCCCCCACAGAACGCGACCGACCCCAGCACACCGAACTTGCGGGAGCGGAACGTGGTCTTTCCGTCGTACTGAAGCCCCAGGGCGAAGGCCCCCACCCGGATCCCCCCCAGGTCGATCTGCACGCCCGCGTTGGCGTCGAACCCGTTGAATTCGGCCATCAGGTTCAGCAACCGGCGGTCACCCAGGCCGAAGTGGACCGCGGCCCCCGCGAAGACCCCGCCCGACGACGTCTCGCGGTAGAATTCCAGGTCGCGGCCGGCCTGGAAGAGTCCCCCACCCCAGCCCGCATGCAATGTCACGTCGTACGGGGCCGAACCCGCGAAGCCGGGGAAGACGAGCGTCCCCACCACGTAGGGACTGAAGTTCCCGCCGAAGTCCTCCGCGCCGGGCGCGCTGCGCGTCACCCGCCAGTCCGGATAGCCGAGGCGGTTCGGCTGAACGTCGTCGCCGAAGGAGGGCGAGGTCACATAGCGGAAGCCCGCCGCCAGCCCGAGGCCCCTCGCGCGCGGACGAAGCAGTGCCAATCGCCCGAAAGCTCCGTAGCCTCTGCCGCCCCGGTCACGGTCGGCGTAGTGTTGCAGGGTGGCCCCCACTTCGACGCGATCGAAGAGGCCGAGCGCCAGCGACCCGTCCGAGAACCACCGCTCGAATCGCCCGCCCGCCGGGATTGTTTGCCCGGGGCTGTCGGGAACGACCGTCTCGGCGGCGGATGCCCCAAACCCCGAGTAGGTCGCCATGAACGCCAGGTGGGGAAGGACCAGCGCCACGGGGATGTCGATGAGGCCCGAACCGTAACGCAGCGTGGCGGGCATCGTGCCCACCGTTTGAGCGCCCCCCGACGGGACCAGGAACGCGAAGGCGAGGAGCGGGAGGGCGGCCGCACGGGGTGCCACGCGCGGCAGCCCGCCGAACCCGCTACCCCCCATCCGGGTTTGCCCGGTCCCCCACGTGCTTGAGTTGCCGCGCGATCATCCAGACCCAGACCAGAATCAGGAGCCACACGACGCCGTAGGCCAGGAGGACGTGGACGTACGGCCGCATGGCACCACGTCCGGCATCGGCCACCTGGGCGATCAGGGCAGCGGGGGCGGAGAGGAAGAAGAGAACCAGGCTGAAGCTTCGAGAGATCATATGAGTGCTTCGCCCGTCTCGCCGGCCGCGGCCGGCAGCGGGCGCCTGCGCAGCCTTTCGACCGCGTAGCGGAAGGTGAAGAGACCCAGAAACAACATGACGAATCCCGCCCACATCGTCAGCAGCGTGACCAGCATGTCGGCGGGCAGCGTGGGGCCTTCGGGATTCATGACGACGGGTCCCGGGTGTAGCGAACGGAACATCTCCACGCTCACGTGGATGAGGGGGATGTTGAGCGAGCCGACCACGGCCACCACCGCCGCGAACCGCTTGGCGCGCCCCGGATCCGCCACCGAACCGCGCACCATGAAGTACCCCAGGTAGGTGAACCAGAGAAGGAGTGAGAGGGTCAGGCGGGGCTCCCACTCCCAGTAGGTGTCCCAAATGAGCCTCCCCCACAGCGGGCCCGAGATGAGCATGATGGCGCCGAAGATCAGGGCACCCTCGCCCGCCGCCACAGCCGCCGCATCGGCACGCTCGTCCTTCAGCCACAGGTAGACCGCGCTCGCCAGCGCCACGATCCCGACGGCGATGAACATGGTCCACGCGGCCGGGACGTGAACGTAGAAGATCCGCTGGACCACACCCTGCGTGGCCTCGTTGGGCACCCAGAAGGCCATCATCCAATGCGCCACGAGGATCGTGGCCACCCCGGACGTGACCAGCGCGAGTCCCGTGATCCTACCTCTGGTCGACATTCGCTTCCATTCGGGTTCGGTCCTATTCGTCGGTCAGGTGGCGGAAGAGGGCGGCGCCGATGAAGACCGACCCCACGGCGAAGGCCCACAGCAACCGCACCGACCCTGAAATCTCGGTCCATGGGCGCTCCAGGAAAACCCGCGCGGTCGAGGTCGCGCCAAAATAGATGACGGGGACGAGGAGGGGGAAGGTCAGCACGGGGAGGAGCGTGTCGCCCAGCGAGCTGTGTCGAGACATCCGTCCGAAGAAGGTGCCGGTGGCCGCCAGGCCGATCGTGCCGGGCAGGAGGACGGCCGCGTGGGCGGCCAGCGAGCCCTGGTCGCGCACGTCGAGAAAGGCGGTCAGCGAGATGAAGGCGAGTGCGGTTACGAGCCAGATGACGACCAGGTTCGCCGCCGTCTTGCCCAGGAAGACCGCGGGGCGGGAGACGGGGGTGAGGAGGAGATGCCGGAAGGCGCCCTCCTCCTCCTCGGCGTCGAAGATCCGGCCCGCGCCGGCGGTCGAGGCGAAGAGCATGACGAGCCAGAGGAGGGCGGCGGCCACGTCCCGGCCGGCGACGGCGGTGCGGTCCAGCGCGAAGGCGAAGAGGAAGCCGGCCAGGACCACGAAGGCGATCATCGCGACGAGGCGGCCGCCGGTGCGGAACTCGAGGCGCAGGTCCTTGAGCGTGATGAGCCACGCGCGGCGGAGCTCGTTCACGACGGGTCGCCGACGGTGAAGTAGCGGAGCAGGTCGGCGGCACTCGCGCCACCCGTCTCACCGTCGTGGACCTTGTGGCCGCGGCGCAGCACGACGACGCGGTCCGCGAGACCGAGGCCCCGGCGCAGGTCATGGGTGACCAGCACGATGACGCTGCCCGCCGCGCGGCGGGCCCGCAGTGTGGATTCGAGGGCGGCGGCGGCGGCCGGGTCGAGTCCGGTGAAGGGTTCGTCCAGGAAGAGGATGTCCGGGTCGTGGAGCAGCGACCGGGCGAGGGCCACGCGCTGGGATTGTCCCCGTGAGAGGGCCTCGACGCGGGTGTTGGCCAGGGTGGCCGCACCGATGGTCTCGAGAGCCGGGCCCACGGCATCGCGGGCCTTGGGGACGCCATGGAGAGCGGCGAAGAAGTTGAGATTCTCGGCCACCGTCAGCTTCCGGTAGAGCCCCGCCCGGTGCGACACCAGCCCCACCCTTCCCCGCCACCCCGGATCCGCGCCCGACACCGGGGAGCCGTCGAGGAGCACCTCACCCTGATCGGGTCGTCTTTCCCCGCTCAGCGCGCGCAGCAACGTGGTCTTCCCTGCGCCGTTCGGCCCCACCACGGCCACGATCTCCCCACCACCGGCTGCGATGTCCACGCCGCCGAGGGCCCGCGTGGGCCCGTAGCTGCAGACCAGCCTTTGTCCTTCCAGCGTCAAGACAGGCCCTCGCCCGGCATCCGTGGTTCCCGGCCCAACCCCTCCCCACACCGCCCACAGAACTGCGCCCCCAACCGATTCAGATGCTCGCACGCCCCACACTGCATCCCCTCCCGAATCGCCCTGCGCAACTCCGCGATCTCCTCCTCCAGTTCCCGCGACGCACGGTCCGGTCCCCGCCCACCATCCCCCCCACCCCCCTCATCCTCCAGATGCTCCAACGCCTCCCGCGACAGCTCCGTCCTCAACTGCCCGTAGTCGTTCTCATCCAGCTTCCCCGTCGCGCGGTCGTACTCCAGATCGCGCAGCGCCGTCAGCGCCACCCGCCGCCGCGCCGCGCCCTCGTCGAACACATCGTCGCCATCGTACATCGGCGCGCTCTTCCCCGAAAACACCGGTTCCAGCACGAAGAGCAGCACTCCGGCCCCCAGCAGCACCCCACCGATCAACACGCTCATGCCCGGTCCTCCCGGCCCTCGCTCAACCCGCCGCCCCCGCCGGAACCGGCCTGCGCACCGCCCTCTCCCGGACCGCCGACGGCACCGGCACCCCACGCGGCGGCCACAGCCCCACCAGCGTCCCGATCGCCACGATCATCCCCCCGGTCCAGATCCACGGGACCAGCGGCAGCACCTTCACCTCGAAGGTCGCGCGGTCGGTGCCGGTCTCCAAGTCCTTTGGGATGACGTAGAGATCCTCCAGCACCGAACTCGAGATCCCCACCTCCGTGGAAGTCTGTTCCATGACCGGGTAGAATCGTTTCTCCGGCCGCAGCACGCCGATCCGCTCGCCGTCGCGGTACGCCGTCAGGAGTGCCGTCCAGCGCCAGTCGTTCTCCTGCACGTCGTCGGCCACCCGGGGCCGGGTGTGCGACAGGCTCTCGTAGACCAGGCGGTACTCGCTCCCCAGCGCGGATCGCACGGTCATCGCCTCGCCCGGCACCATCTCCTGCTCGACGCGCGCGTCGAAGGCCGCCCCCGCCAGCCCCGTGAAGACCAGGGCGACCCCCGCGTGCACGATGTACCCGCCCCACCGCCGCCGATTGCGCTTCACAAGGCCGCGAAACGCGCTCACGATCCCCTCGCCGGCGATGCGCGCCCGCGCCTTCGTCCCCTTCCAGAACTCGGTGACCACGATCGTCATCACGAAGGCGGCCAGCGCGAAGGTGGCCAGCGCCATGCCGTGGCGGACGCCCGCGACCAGCAGCACCGCCAGCGTCGCCACGCCCATCGCCACCGGAAGGGTGAAGTTCTTCCGCAGGTTCCGCTTCGACGCCCGCCGCCAGGCGATCACCGGCCCGATCCCCATCAGCGCCAGCAGCATCAGCCCCAGCGGGATGTTGACGCGGTTGAAGTACGGCGGCCCCACGTTGCGCGTCTCGCCGAAGAAGCCCTCGGTGATGAGCGGGAAGAGCGTCCCCCAGATGACCGCGAAGGTCACGCCGATGAAGAGCAGGTTGTTGAAGAGGAAGGCCGACTCGCGCGAGAGGAACGACTGGATCTGGTTCTCGGGCCTGAGCGACGGCAGCCGGTGGATGATCAGGATCGCGGCGAAGATCGCCATCCCGCCCATGAAGCCCAGGAAGATGTACGCGATGGTCAGGTTCTCGGCGAAGCTGTGCACCGACTCGATCAGCCCCGAGCGGGTCAGGAAGGTGGCGAAGATGGTGAGCAGGAAGGTGAGGACCACCAGCACCATGTTCCACACCTTCAGCATCCCCAGGGCCGAGACCGCGAAGGCGAAGGGTACCGCGAAGGCCGTGAAGCCCAGGTAGAGCGTGGGCGGGTGGATCGTCATCCAGTAGTTCTGCAGCTGGGGATTGAGGCCCAGACCGTTGAAGCGGGTGAAGCCCAGCCGCTCGAAGGGGTTGACCTCGGCGAAGAGGAGCACGATGAGGAGGAAGGAGAGGATGCCGAGAAGCGTCCCGCTCACATACGGCATGAATTCCCGGTTGCGCCGGCGGTTGAAGAAGACCGCGATCGACGAGAAGACCGAGAGCAGCAGCGTCCAGAAGACCAGCGACCCGCGCTGCCCGGCCCAGAGCCCCGCGACCTTGAAGTAGGTGTCGAGTTCGCGGTTCGAGTAGTTGACGACGTAGTAGTACTCGTACCGGTTGCCGAGGAAGGCCGCGATGATCCCCGCCGAGACCAGGACCAGCAGAATCGTGACGACGTGGACCGTGCGCTCGCCGCTCAGTACCAGGTCGCCGCGGCCCAGCCTGCCTCCGGCGAATGATACGGCGGCTCCCCAGAGCGCGACGGGGAGGGAGATCCAGAGGGCGATCTCGCCCAGGATCGTCACGGGAGGATTCTACCCACCGGCCGCCAGCTCCTCCTTGGCGGCCTCGAAGCGGCTGCCGCACTTGGTGAGGACCGTGTGGGCGCGAAAGACGCCGTCCGGCCCGTACCTGCCCTCCACGACGACTTCGGCCTTGTCGTTGAAGGTGTCGGGGACGACGTCGTCGTAGTACACGGCGAAGGTCACCTCCGTGTCCTCCAGATCGGCGACCACGAACTCATGCGCGCCGCTCGTGCCGTCCTCGCGCGTCCAGGACCCCTCCACCACCCGTCCGCTCACCTTCACACCGACCTCGTGGAAGGTCGGATCGCCCTCGACCTTGTCGATGAGTTCGACCGGGGTGAGGTAGTACACCATGCTGTCGCTGATCCCGGTCCACATCAGGTAGGCCACGACGGCGGTGACGCCGACCAGCCCGACGAAAAAGCGTCCGTTCTTCATGTTCGATTGTCGCTCCGGGCCCCCCGGCAGGGGACATGCGTTCGGAAGAGATGTTGTTCGGCCGCTTGCGGCCATAGTCAATCTAGCAGTCCGTGGATACGCCCGCACGACTGAGCACCGACAGCGGCGAGGCGTGGGGCCCTTCCGGTCACACACAGCATGTGTACTTCGCCTTTCCGACCCTCCAGACGCCGTCCTCCAGCTGTTCCACTTTTACGGTGTACATAATCTGGTCCAGCGCTATCTGCTCCCGACCGCCACTTTCCAGCCACTCCAGGCCGAAGCTGTTCGGGTCCAATAGCTCACCGGTGTCCCGGCGGTAGAAAACGTTCTGGACGGCGGTGACCACATTGGGAGGGTCCCGCGGCGTCCGCCAGAATTCCAGCAATCCCTCCCGCGGCAGGGCCGTCGGCGAGTACGGCCGGCAGTTGTCCGGCGGCGGACATTCCATGAGGGTTCCAGGGAACTGCCCCGCCGCATAGCTGGCGAGCGCCTCCGCCAGATCCGGGTCGCCGATGGTGTTCCAGCTGCCGGCCACCATGGCGATCTCCGAGAGGTTGAGGGGACCGCGGGGCCGGCCGGGTTTTGGGAGTCCACGGGGAGACGGGTCGATTGGGACCCTCGCAAGGGCCTCGACGATCTCCCTGCCGAGATCGTACCGTTTCGCAGCCGTGACGCCTCGGCCCGCGCAACCTGCGACCGCGATCATCAGGATCACGGATAGTCTCGTTTTCATTCTGCGGGCCCCTCCGCTACCGCCAGAGTTCCGCGCACCGCCCCCTCCCACCCCTCCACCAGCACTTCGCGCTCCTCACGGCCCAGCTTCGGCGCAAAGGTCCGACCCGAACCGAACGCCTCCGCGAAATCCTCCGGCTCCCCCCAGACCCCCACCTGCAGCCCCGCCAGCCCCGCCGCCCCCAGCGCCGTCGTCTCCACCATCTCCGGCCGCCTCACCGGCACACCCAGAATCCCCGCCGTGAACTCCATCAGCCAGTCGTTTTTCGTCGCGCCCCCATCCACCCTCAGCCCCCCCGCCCGCCACCCCGCATCCCGCTCCATCGCATCCACGACCTCACGCGTTCCGTACGCCATGGCCTCCAGCGCGGCCCGGGCCAGGTGCGCCCTCGTGGTCCCGCGCGTCAGCCCGGTGATGGTCCCGCGGGCATCCGGCAGCCAGTGCGGCGCCCCCAGCCCGACGAAGGCCGGAACCAGGTAGACGCCATCGTTGCCGTCCAGTGAACGGGCCATCTCCTCGCTGTCGGCCGCGTGTTCCAGGATGCCCAAGCCGTCGCGCAGCCACTGGATCGCCGCGCCCGCCACGAAGATCGATCCCTCCAGCGCGAAGGCCGGGCCGCCGTGCGCATCGCAGGCAGCCGTCGTAAGGAGCCCGTGGCTGGAAGAAACGCGCTCCGCACCCGTGTTGAACAAGAGGAAGGCGCCGGTCCCGTAGGTGCACTTGCCGGTACCTGCCTCCCAGCAACCCTGGCCGTATAAGGCGGCCTGCTGGTCCCCCGCGACTCCGCCGATGGGGACTTCGATGCCCAGCGCGTCCCCGTCGGTCACGCCGAAGTCGCCGGAGCTGGGCCGGATATCGGGCAGTGCCCGGCGCGGCACACGCATCAGGTCGAGGAGTTCACCGTTCCAGTCCCCCTCCTCCAGGTCGTAGAGAAGCGTGCGAGACGCGTTGGTGGGATCCGTCGCATGGACCGCGCCGCCGGTCAGTCGGGCGACGAGCCAACTGTCGATGGTGCCGACGGCCAGTGTCCCCGACCGGGCGCGCGCAGCCAGATCCGGGTCGTCCTCGAAGATCCAGCGCAACTTCGTGCCGGAGAAATACGGGTCCAGGAGCAGCCCGGTACGACGGCGGACCATCTCCTCGTGCCCCGCCTCCCTGAGTTCCCGGCACAGCCCCGCAGTCCGGCGGTCCTGCCAGACGATCGCCCGCCGGAGCGGCTCGAGCGTCTCGGGATCCCACACGACCACCGTCTCACGCTGATTCGTGACCCCTACCCCCACCACCTCCACCTCCGCGGCCGCGATCGCCTCCCGGGCCACCCTCGCCGTCACCTTCCAGATCTCCTCAGCGTCGTGCTCGACCCACCCGGGACGCGGAAAATGCTGCGCGAACTCGGAGTAGGCCCGTCCCAGCACCTCGCCATCGGCGGAAACCACCAGCGCCGCCGACCCGGTCGTCCCCTGGTCGAGCGCCAGTACCGCGCCACCGCTCATGCGTCCTCCCGCACTCTCTCGTCTGACGGGACCACCCGTTCCGTCGGGGCCCCTTCCCGCAATAGCGCCTCCTCCTCCGACAAGCCTGCCTCCCCGGCCGAGCCCCCCTGCTCCCCCGAATCCTCCTCTTCCCGCACCGGCAGGGGCACGATCGCCCCCGGCCGGTACTCCAGCCCCACCCGCGGCAGAATCCCCACCAACGCGGCCACCGACATCCCGACCACAGTGAAATAGTCCCCCTCCACCCGGTCGACCAGCGCGGCCCCATACCCCTGAATCCCGTACGAGCCCGCCTTGTCCAGCGGCTCCCCCGTCTCCACGTACCGCTCGATCAGGTCCCGCGTGATTGGGCAGAAGGTCACCGAGGCCCTTGCCACGCGCGATTCCACCTTCCCGTTCGCGGCAACGGCCAGGCCGCTATACACACGGTGTGTACGACCGGCCAGCGAAGTCAGCATCTCCACGGCCTCGGGAGGCCCCGTCGGCTTCTCCAGCACCCGCCCGTCCAGCACCACGACCGTGTCGCCCCCGATCACCAGCGAATCCGGGTAGCCGGCCATCACCTGCAACACCTTCTCCCTGGACAGCCGCTCCACGTATCCGTGCGGGGACTCGACCTTGCCCAGGCGCTCCTCCACCCCGGCCGGCACCGTCCGGAAGGACAGCCCCAGCATGCGCAGCACGTCGGCCCGGCGCGGCGACGCCGAAGCGAGCACCACCCGCACGCCGTACGAACCCGTCATCGCTCGATCACCAGGGTGACGGGGCCGTCGTTGACCAGCGCCACCTCCATCATCGTGCCGAATCTCCCTGTCTGAACCGGGTCGGGCAGGAGCCGTTCGAGGGCCTCGATGAACGACTCGTACAACGGCACGGCGATCTCGGGCCGTGCGGCCTTGATGAACGACGGCCGGCGCCCCTTGCGTGCGTCGCCATAAAGCGTGAACTGGCTGACCACGAGTGCTTCGCCGCCAATGTCGAGCAGCGACCGGTTCATCCGCCCCTGGTCGTCGGCGAAGATGCGGAGATTCGCCACCTTCTCGGCCATCCACGCCACGGTGTCGCCGTCGTCCCCGTTGTGGAAACCGGCCAGCACCACGAGCCCCGGCCCGATCGCACCCACGGTCCCGCCCTCGATCCGCACAGACGCTTCCGAGACCCGCTGCAGGACGACCCTCACTCGACCGTCACCGACTTGGCCAGGTTGCGCGGCTGGTCCACGTCGCAGCCGCGGAGCACCGCCACGTGGTAGGCGAGCAGCTGCAGCGGCACGGTGGCCAGGACGGGCATGAGCGCCGGAATGGTCGAGGGGATCACGATGCGCTCGTCGGCGTGGGCGGTCACCTCGTCGTTCCGGTCGTTGACCACCGCGATGACGCGCCCGTGCCGCGCCCGCACCTCCTCGATGTTCGACAGGGTCTTGGCGTAGACCGTATCGCGGGGCGCGAGCACCACTACGGGCATGTTCTCGTCGATCAGCGCGATGGGTCCGTGCTTCATCTCCGCGGCGGGATAACCCTGTGCGTGGATATAGCTTACCTCCTTCATCTTGAGAGCGCCCTCGAGGGCCACCGGGAACTGGTAGCCGCGGCCCAGATAGAGGAAGTTGGGCGCGTCCCGGTAGACGCGGGCGAGCTTCCTGATCTGTCCGTCGATCTCGAGCGTCTCTTCAACCTGGCCGGGCAACTCCTTGAGCGCCCTCACGATCTCACGCCCCTCCAGGATCGACATGGTGCGGCGCCGCGACAGGTAGAGGGTGAAGAGCGCCAGCGCGACGATCTGGCTGGAGAAGGCCTTGGTGGAAGCGACCCCGATCTCGGGTCCGGCGTGAAGGTAGACGCCGAAGTCGGTCTCGGCGGCGATGCTGGAGCCGACCACGTTCACGATCCCCATGGTGCGGCAACCGCGCCGGCGGGCCTCGCGGAGTGCGGCCAGGGTGTCGGCGGTTTCGCCGGACTGGCTGATCCCCAGCACCAGCGTGCCCGGGCTCAGGACCGCGTTGCGGTACCGGAACTCGGATGCGTATTCCACCGTGACCGGGATCCGGGCCAGCTCCTCCAGCATGTAGGCGCCGATCAGGCCGGCGTGCCAACTGGTGCCGCAGGCGGTGATGACGATCCGGTCCGCGGCGAGGAGGTGCTTCTCCGCCTTGGCTAGCCCACCCAGCCGGGATCCCCCTTCCTCCTCTAGGAGCCGGCCGCGCATGACGTCACGCAGCGAGGACGGCTGCTCCCGGATCTCCTTGTACATGTAGTGGTCGTAGCCGCCCTTCCCGATCTCCTCCGCGCTCCAGGTGACGATCTGCGCCCCTCTGCGCACCGCGCGCCGCGCCGGGTCGAAGGTGCGGTACCCGTCCCGGCTCAGGACGGCCGAGTCGCCGTCGCGCAGCCGCACCACGCGCTGGGTGTGGGCGACGACGGCGGCCGCGTCGGAGGCGACGAAGTACTCGTCCTTGCCGCCGATGCCGAGCAGGACGGGGCTTCCGTTGCGGGCGACGACGATCTTCCCCGGATCGCGCGAACTGACCACCGCGATGCCGTACGTGCCCTCGATGCGGGCTAGCGCGGCGGCGACCGCGTCCTCAAGGAGGTTCGTGTCGCGGAAAGCCAGGTCGATGAGGTGGACCAGCACCTCGGTGTCGGTCTGGGAGCGGAACTCGTACCCCATGTCGCGCAGCCACGGCCGCTGGTGCGCCGCACTCTCGATGATCCCGTTGTGGACCAGCGCGATGTCCTGCGAGGGCGACAGGTGCGGGTGGGCGTTGGCGCGGGTGGGGGGGCCGTGCGTGGCCCAGCGGGTGTGCGCGATCCCGCAGCAACCGGATGGCAGCCGGCCGTTGAGGGAATCTTCCAGTTCGGAGATCTTGCCGGGCTGCTTTTCGACGGTAAGGGCATCTTCGGGGGACAGGACCGCCAGCCCGGCCGAGTCGTAGCCGCGGTATTCGAGACGCTTGAGTCCCTCCAGGAGGATGGGGCCGGCCGGGCGGGGGCCCACGTAGCCGATGATGCCGCACATGTCAGTTGGCCGCCACGGTCTGGAGGGAGTGACGGGCGGTTTGCACCAGCGTTCGGGCGGAAGCGGCCTCGCGCGCCTCGGCGATGAGCCGCACGACCGGTTCGGTGCCGGAGGGACGGACGTGGAGCCAGCTGGCCTCCGCCGGCCATTCCAGGCGCAGGCCGTCGCTCCGGTCTGAGTCACCCACCGGGAGGTGGCGGACGAGGGCCGCGTAGGCGTCGTCGAGACGCTCGCGCGGGAAGCTCACCTTCTCCTTCACGATCCGGTACGAGGGGAGGCAGGCAATCCGCTCGGAAAGAGGGACATCGGGCTCGGCGGCCAGATACTGGAGCAACAGCGCGGCCCCCACCGGTGCGTCACGCGTGTTGTGGAGCGCGGGCAAGATCACCCCGCCGTTCCCCTCCCCACCCACCACCGCCCCCTCCGCGATCATCCGTACGACCACGTTGATCTCTCCGACGGGCGCGCGGATCACGCGGCAACCGTGCTGCGCGGCCAGGTCATCGAGCACTCGGCTCGTTGAGAGGTTCGTGACGACGGTGCCCGGCCGGCGACCAAGCACGACGTCCGCCGCCAGCGCCAAGGTCAGGTCCTCGCCCAGGGGACGGCCCCGTTCGTCCACCAGCGACAGGCGATCGGCATCCGGATCCACGGCGAGGCCGATCCGCGCCCCGCTGGCCGTGACGAGATCGCCCAGCCCGCGCAGGTTGGCAGCCGTGGGCTCCGGGTCGCGCGGGAAGCGGCCATTCGGTTCGAGGCCCATGCCGTGCACCTCGCAGCCCAGCCGCGCGAGCAACTCGGGCATGATCACGCCCCCCGCCCCGTTCACGCAGTCCAGCGCGACCCGTATGCCCTGTGCGCGGATTCGTTCCGTGTCGAGGAAGGGGAGGTCGAGTATGCGTTCGAGGTGGCGTTCCGGCCAGGAATCGTCCCGGGTGGGGGTGGCGATGCGGTCCCAGGGGGTGCGGGTGGGGTCGCCTTCCCGGACCAGGGCCTGGAAGCGCGCCATGCGGTCGGGGGGAAGAAACGTCCCTCCCTTCACGGCGAACTTGAGCGCGTTCCATTCGGCGGGGTTGTGGCTGGCGGTTACGCCGAGACCCCCCGCCGCGCCGGTGTCGCGCACGGCCATCATCAGCGTGGGGGTGGGGACGATCCCGAGTTCGGTCACCCTGCACCCGGCGGAGAGCAGACCGGCGACGGCGGCCCGCGCCAGCATCGGCCCCGAAGTGCGCGAATCCCGCCCGACGACGACATGGTCGCCGTCCCCCTCGGCTTGCAGGAACGAGCCGTACGCGGCGGCGAGGCCCACAAACAGTTCCGGGGTCACGCTTTCCCCGACTCGGCCCCGGAACCCGGACACGCTGACCATCAGGTCGGGTGGGAGACGGATCGGCATGGTGGGAGGCGTGGCTTGCTTGCGGAGACCGGGTGGGGTGGTGCAGGGCGCTGTCGCAAAGCTAGCGCCGACCGGGGGCGGGACAAAGAAAACGCGCCTGCGTGATTCCTCCCATCCCACATGCTCCCGTCCCTGGATTGCCGTAGCGGCGGGCGGGCGCAGGCCGTCCCATTTTGACATGCTCCTGTCCCGGGTTTTGCCGCGGCGAGGTGTGGGCGCGGGCCGTCCCATTTTGACATGGCGCCTGATCACGCCACCGCCTCCAGCGCCGTGAGTTCCAGTTCCAGCGGGACTTGGGAGTCCGTGAACCGGGGAGCACCGTATGACAGCTGACCGCGAGGAGGGGCCGGAGGCTCCGGCAGTTTCCCCGCCGCCTCGGGCAGCGGCGGCGCGCCCCCGATCACCCGGCCCGCCCGCGTGAAGAACGCGGCCTTGCCGTCACGGTCGAGCGCCATGCGCGTCCCACCCTCGTGGACGAGGCGATGGTGGCGCCGACAGAGCAGGATGGTGTTGGCCAGACTCGTCTCGCCCCCATCGGCCCAGTGCTTCACATGGTGGGCCTCGGTGAAGCGGCTCGCGCATCCGGGGTAGCGACAGCCGCGGTCCCGTTCCTCCAGCGCGCGGCATAGCAGAATCGGCCTGTGATCAGACCACTTGGGACGGTGATGCTCGAATCGCCCGATGGATCGGGCACACGGGACTGTGACCTCGGCCGGCGAACCGGCCTGATCACCGGCCGGGCGTTTCCGGCGACCGATGAGATGAGGGACAGCTTGGCGGCCGACCCACTACTCCCGGCGGATGTTCAAAACGGACCGCCCGCCCGCCGCCGCGGCAAATCAAGGGACACCGGCATGCTGGATTGGGACGCCCCCCGACTCGGATTACCTCACCGCTCCAGCGGCCATAGCTGCACCGATTGCACCCCGAGGTCGTTCTCGACCCGGCCGAGAATATAGTCCGCACCGATCTCCAGAATGCCCATCCCCTCCGGCATCTCGAAGAACCCCAGCACCCGGCCCTCGGCATCGAAGACGTTGAAGAGCGTGCCGGCGGTTTCCTCTCCCGCGGCCTCGTATTCGTAGACCCAGAGATGGCCCAGGGCGTCGTCGCCCCTGATTCCGGCGAAGGCCGGCAGGTGTTCGGCGACGGGCATGGCTCGCAAGTCCCTTGCCCGCTGCGCCCGCTGGTCCGCACGATCGTCCGGAATCCAGGACACATCTTCCGCGATGTAGGCCTCGACGTGGGCCTCCGTTGGCTCGCGCAGCGCGTAGTCCATGCGGACGATCCGGGCCAGCGAGCCGTCCAGCGCGAACGCCCGGAACTCGTAGCGGTGGTTGGTACCAATGATGAAAAGGTCGCCCCACGCTTGCAGCCGCACATAGCGTCCGAACATCACGGCCTCGGGTTCGTCGTCTCCCGTGCGGATCGCTTCCCGGCCGGGATGCGCCCCAAGCGAACCCCGAACCTCCCCCGCCGCGTCCCAGACTTCCACATCCATGGGATCGAAGTAGATGTCGTCCTGGCTGGCCAGGATCAGGCCGCTTCCGGACACGTCGAGCGGCCTCAGATGACTGCGCCGATCCCAGTAGTCCCACCGGCTGCTCTCCGGTGTGAAGCGGCGCAGGAACTCTCCGTCCGGGCCGAACACGGTCAGCTCCGGAAACGAGTATTCCCACAGTACGATCGAGTCTCCCGGGATCAGGGCCAACGCATAGGGTCGGGCGGCTGCTTCAAACTCGCCCGGTCCTTCCCCCTCTCCGCCCCAGGTCTCCAGGTGGTTGCCATTTCGATCGAACACCCTGAGTTCCTTCGTCCCGGCATCTCCGATGAGGATCCGCCCGTCGGATAGCACCGCGGCACCGAAGACCCGGTCAAAGAGATAGGGGTCCTCACCCTCCATCCTGCCGATGGAGACGAGCGGCTCCGGTCCGAGCCGCCAGTCCAGCCGCGAACCCTCGGGCGGGCGGGTGTTCTCGACGATGCGGATGCCCGCGCTGTCGCGGAACTGCGTTCGGGTCCCGGCCGCGTCCCCGGTCTCCTGGTCCCCCGCGCAGGCCGCCGGGGCCAGCGCCGCGACGGCCGTGGCAATGTGAATCCTGATGCTCCTCGTTTGCACCCCTCCTCAACCGTGTGGCCGGATAGCTCGCGTGATCCACGGTATCCCCTTTGCCGCCCACGGGCTACCACCGGTCGATATGGGAGATATGGGTCATGGAGCCCATATGACCCATATCCCCTGTCAGCCCCCCGCTTCAGCGGCCGCAGCCAGACCGAATGCATCCCGTCCCCCCCGGTCGTTCGCGCGGATTCATCCACGCACTGCTAGATTCATACTTCGCCCGCGCCCCCTCACCCTCCCACCCACACCCCCCCGGAGACAGCCGCTTGTCCGACCCCACGGACCGATTCGACACCCGCTGCGTGCACGCGGGCCAGTCCCCCGAAGCCGTGACAGGCGCGATCACCACCCCGGTCTTCCAGACCTCCACCTACGTCCAGGAGGGGCTCGGCCGCCACAAGGGCTACGAGTACGCCCGCCTGCAGAACCCCACCCGCGAGGCGTCCGAAGCCAACATCGCGTCGCTGGAAGGGGGCGCTCACGGCATCGCCTTCTCGAGCGGCCTCGCGGCGATCGAATGCCTGGCCAAGGTGGTCGCCGCGGGCGGGCACATCGTGAGCGAGGAGAACCTCTACGGCGGGACCACGCGCATGTTCACCCGGGTGCTCGACAGGCTCGGCATCGAGGTCACGCTGGTCGATTCCCGCGATCCGGGCGCGCTCCAACGAGCCATCCGTCCCGGGGCGACCGGGCTGGTCCACCTGGAGACCCCCACCAACCCGCTCATGCGGATCACCGACATCGCCGCGGCCGCCGACATCGCGCACGCATCCGGTGCCATCCTCTCCGTCGACAACACCTTCGCGTCCCCATACAACCAGAAGCCGCTCGCGCTGGGCGCCGATGTGGTCGTCCACTCGACCACCAAGTACCTGAACGGCCACACCGACGTGCTCGGCGGAGTCATCGTCCTCGACGACGACGCCCTGGCCGGGGAGATCCACTTCGTGCGCAAGTCGACCGGTCCCGTCCCGGGTCCCATGGATTCCTGGCTCACGCTGCGCGGCACGAAGACCCTGCACCTGCGCATGGCCCGGCACAACGAAAACGGCATGCGGGTCGCCGAATTCCTGCAGTCCCACCCCGCCGTCCGAGCGGTCCACCACCCCGGCCTCCCGTCCCACCCGGAGCACGCCCTTGCCCACCGCCAGATGACGGGCTTCACCGGCATGGTCTCCGCGGAACTGGCCGAGGACGACGCCCGGCAGCTGGCCGAGGGAACCCGCATCTTCCGCCTGGCCGAGAGCCTGGGCGGCGTCGAGTCGATGATCTGCATCCCGTCGCTCATGACCCACGCCTCGGTTCCCGAGCCTGAGCGGCTCCGCATGGGCATCACCGACGGCCTAGTGCGCCTGTCCACGGGCATTGAGGACGGCGATGACCTGGTGGAAGACCTGGCCCGGGCCCTTCGTATGGGAAGCCGCGGCCGACGGCCCGTCTCACAACACGCACTGACATGAGGGGTTGGACATGACCGACTACGACTTCGACTACGACTACGGCAACGGACCCGGGAGCGGAAACGGCGGCGATACCCGCACGAAGCGCGTCCTGACCGACATCTCGTCCCGCGTCTGGGAACACCCTGCCGACCGTGCCGCCCTGGCGGCGCTCCGCAAGCTCCCCCTCTTCGACCAGGTGCTGCGGGCGCTCTTCGGCTTCTTCGGCGAAAAGCCCATCCGGCTGGCCTTCCAGGCGAACGCGGTCCGGGTGGGGCCCAACCAGTTCCCGCGCATCTGGGACCTCTACTGCGAGGTCTGCGATACCCTCGACACGCCCACGCGCTACCCGCTCTTCGTCTCCCAGAACCCGGTCGTGAACGCCGGCGCCTACGGGATGAAGGAGCCGTTCATCATCCTCAATTCGGGGTCGCTCGTGCTCCTTTCGGACGAGCAGGTCTCGTACGTGCTCGGCCACGAAGCCGGACATGTCATGAGCGACCACGTGCTGTACAAGACGATGACGGCGCTGCTGGTCATGCTCGCCGGGATGGGCTTTCCCATCGTGGGACTCGCGGCCCGGGCCATTCTCATCGGGTTGCTCGAGTGGAACCGGAAGGCCGAGCTGTCGGCGGACCGTGCGGGGTTGCTCGCGATCCAGGACCCGGAAGTGGTCATGTCGTCGATGCTCAAGATGGCGGGCGGCGGCGAGGACGAAGAGACCTCGCTGCCCGAGTTCATCCGCCAGGCGGAGGCGTATCGGGAAAGCGGGGATGTCGCCGACCAGGTCTTCAAGGTCCTGAATCTGCTCGGCGAAACCCATCCGTTCTGGGTGCTCAGGCTGGCCGAGGTGCGGGCCTGGATCGAAGCGGGCGAGTACGACCGCGTGCTCCGGGGCGACTACCAGCGGCGCGGCGACCCCGACCCGGCCTACGCCGAGGACCTGTCCGAGGCGGCGGACGCCTACAAGGAGGGCGCAAAGGACTTCATGGACCAGATGGCCGACGCGGCGCGGCGGGTCGGCGGCAGCTTCATGGATTCGTTCCGGAAGTGACAGCTGGTCCATGCGCATTCTGATCGCGGGCAACGGCGGACGCGAGCACACGCTGCTGTGGAAGTTGCGGAGGGACGCGCCGGACGCGGCTTTTTTCGTGACTCGGCCGAATGGGGGGATGGCGGGCGCGTGCACGGCTGTGGACATCGCGCCGGGGGATGCGGCGGGGTTGTCGGCGTGGGCGGCTGAGGAGCGGATCGACCTGGTCGTGGTCGGTCCGGAGGGGCCGCTTGCGGCGGGGGTGGCCGACCGGATGGAGGAGCGCGGGGTTCCGGTGTTCGGGCCGTCGGCGGCCGCCGCGCGGATCGAGTCCAGCAAGGCGTTCGCGAAGGATCTGATGGCTGGGGCGGGGGTGCCGACGGCGGGGTACGAGGTGCACACCGAGCCGGATCCGGCGGCTGCCTGCATCGAGGCGTGGGGGGCGCCGGTGGTGGTGAAGGCGTCGGGTCTGGCCGCGGGGAAGGGGGCGGTGGTTTGCGCGACGGTGGCCGAGGCCGTGCGGACCGCGTGCGAGATGCTCGGGGGGGGCTTTGGGGAGGCGGGGAGGCGCGTGGTGATCGAGGAGTTCATGGAGGGCGAGGAGCTGTCGGTCTTCTGCATCGCGGACGGCGAGGAGTATGTGACGCTGCTGCCTTCGCAGGACCACAAGCGGATCGGCGAGGGAGACACCGGGCCGAACACCGGGGGGATGGGGGCGTATGCGCCGGTGGGATTTGTTACCGGCGCGTTGATGACGGAGGTGGGGGATGCGGTCGTGGCGCCGGTGCTGAGGGCGCTGGCGGAGGCCGGGTGTCCTTTCCGGGGACTGCTTTATGCGGGGTTGATGATCACGGACGAAGGGCCGAAGGTGGTCGAATTCAACTGCCGCTTCGGCGATCCGGAGACGCAGGCGGTGTTGCCGTTGCTGGAGTCTTCGCTGCTGGAGCCGATGATGGCGGTGGCGGGGGGCGGGGGGCTGGCCGGGCATGAGCCGGTCTTCGCGGACGCGGCGGCCGTGACGACCGTATTGGCGGCGTCCGGGTATCCGGGGTCGTATGGCAAGGGCGCGCCGGTGTCGATTCCGGAGATGGGGGACGGCGTGCACGTCTTTCACGCCGGGACCGCGCTGGAGGACGGCCGGCTGGTCACCTCCGGGGGACGGGTGCTGGCGGTGACTGCGGTGGCGCCGGATTTCGGCAGCGCGTGCGAGGCGAGCCGGGGTGCGGCGGAGGCTATCACATTCGAGGGCAGGTATTTCCGCCGCGACATCGGCTGGCGCGAGGAGGAGCGGCGAAAAAGTTAGTCATATTTTCTGACTAGATTTTCTGGCCAGATTTTCTGGCCAGAATCCACTACCGAAGGACAGGACACTCAAGGAGCGGAAGAGAGATCATGGTCATTGCAACGACACCGACACTGGAGGGCCGCAGGGTCCGCGAATACCTGGGGATCGTGACGGGCGAAGCGATCATCGGGGCCAACGTCTTCAAGGACATCATGGCGGGATTTCGGGACTTCGTGGGCGGCCGCTCGAAGGCGTACGAGAACAGTCTGCGCGAGGCGCGCGAGGAGGCCCTGCGCGAGATGTCCGCCGAGGCGCGGGCGCGGGGCGCCGACGCGGTCATCGGGGTGGACCTGGACTACGAGGTGCTCGGCTCGGGGAACGGGATGCTGATGGTCTCCACGAGCGGGACCGCGGTGGCGCTGGAGTAGCCATGCCCGAGCTCCCCGAGGCCGAGACCATCGCGCGGGGGCTGAACGCGGTCCTGCCGGGCAGGGTCGTCCGCCGCGTCGAGGTGGTGCGGGAGGATGTGGTGAGCGGTGCGGCGGGTCCCTTCGCGAGAGCGGTGGCCGGGCGGGAGATTCGGGGGGTGGGGCGGCGGGGGAAGAACGTGGTCTTCACCTTCGCCGACGATTCGCGGCTGGTGGTGAACCTGGGGATGAGCGGGCGTTTCATGACGGGCGCCGACGCGCACGGGGATCACCCCTCCACCCACCCCGCCGTGGTCTTCCATCTCGCGGACGGCGGCTGGATGATCTACGACGATGTGCGCCGTTTCGGCCGCCTCTCCGCGATCCCGGTGGCCGAGTGGAGGCGCTGGTCCCGGCGTCTTGGCCCCGAACCGCTGGCACGTGGCTTCACCGCTGCACGGTTGCGGGGAATCCTGGCCCGCTCCCGGTCCCCGGTCCGGTCGCTCCTCCTCGACCAGCGGCGGATCGCCGGCGTGGGGAACATCTACGCGGTCGAGGCGCTGTGGTTCGCCCGCATCCACCCCCAAACCCCCGCCAACGCGATCGGCGCGGCCGCCGCGGCCAGGCTGCACCGGGCGCTCCGGCGCGTGCTGCGGAACGCAATCCGCGCCGGCGGCACCACGCTCCGCAACTACCGCGACGCGAACGGAGACGAGGGGCGTTTCGGCCGCGCGCTGCACGCCTACGGCCGTGAAGAAGAGCCCTGCACCCGATGCGGCACGGCGATCGAACGGATCGTCTTCGGGGGCCGGTCGGCGTTCGTGTGTCCGCGTTGCCAGGACGGGAGCGCGCTGCCATGAAACGCACTGCCGTGGCCCTCGTCCTCCTCCCGCTCCCCCTCGCGGCCCAGACCCCATCCCCCACCCCCGCCCCCGGCGAACAGCTCCCGGTCGTCCGGCACGTCCTCGACAACGGCATGACCTTCCTCGTCCTGCCGCGGCGCCAGGCCCCCACCGTCTCCCTGGTCGTCCACTACCCGGTCGGCTCGGTCAACGAGCACCTCGGCAACACCGGGATCGCGCACGTCCTGGAACACATGCTCTTCAAGGGCTCCCGCGAGATCGGCACCACCGACCCGACGCTGGAAGCGCCCCTCCTCGCCGCCGCCGACGCGGCCCACGACTCGCTCCTGGCCGAGCTGGCCCGGCCCCGTCCGGACACCTCCCGCGTGCGGCACCTCACCGACGCCGTGGCCTCGTTCGAGGACCAGGTCGAGGCCTTCGCCATCCCCAACGAATACGCCCGCATCCTTTCCGCCGCGGGAGGGCGGGGACTCAACGCCACCACGTCGTACGAAGCCACGCGGTACTTCATCGAGCTCCCCGTGAACCGGCTCGAGCTGTGGTTCGCGCTGGAATCCGACCGCATGCGCAACCCCGTGCTGCGCGGCTTCCATACCGAACTGGACGTGGTCCACGAGGAGCGGCGCATGCGGCTTGAGACCAGTCCGGGCGGGATCGTTCAGACCGCGCTGCTCGCCACCGCCTTCCAGGTTCACCCCTACGGAGTCCCCGTGATCGGTCACGCGGCCGACCTGGAGTACATGTCGCGCCGTCAGGTGGCGGAGTACTTCCGCGACTACTACGGCGCCCGCAATGCGGTGGCCGCCATAGTCGGCGACGTGGACACGGACCAGGTCGTGGAGTGGGCGGAGGAGTACTTCGGCGCGGTGCCGGCGGGCCGTGCCGTCCCCCCGGTCCTGGCACGCGAGCCCGAGCAGGCCGGCGAGCGCCGGATCACCGTCGAGTTCGACGCCGAGCCCCGGCTGATGATCGGGTGGCGGGCGGTGTCGGGGCTTCACGAGGACGCACCCGCGCTCCAGATGCTGGCGTCGCTGCTCACGGCCGGCCGGAGCACACGGCTCTACAGGCGGCTGGTCGCGGGAGACCGTTCGGCGATTCATGTGTCGGCCTACCTGGGCCCGGCATTCGCATACCCGGGTCTGTTTATTCTGAACGCGGTCCCGAAGGCACCTCACACAACGCATGAACTGGAAGAATCCATCTATCAGGAATTGCATGATATACAGTCGACGGCACCCGATTCCTCCGCGCTCGTCCGAATCAAGAACCAGATCCGCGCCGGCGAGTACCGCCGACTGTCGTCCAGTCTGGAGCTGGCCATGCAGATCGCCGAGTCCGAAGCGATGCTCGGGGACTGGCGCGAGACCTTCCGGCTGTCCCGGCGGATTCTGGAGGTCACGCCGGAGGACGTCCGGAGGGTGGCTGTGCAGTACCTGCAGGCAAGCTCCAGGACGGTGGCGACGATGGTGCGAAAGAACGGCTCGCAGTGAACCGCGGGTCCGGGGCCGCCGTCGCTGATTCCCGGGCTGCGACGCCCGGGCGCCCGGTCAGCTGCGGGTGCGCCCGCAGGCGGATCCGGGCGGTCACCGCCGCCGTCGCGCTGCTGATACCCGTCGGCCACGCGACTGCTCAGCAACCTGTCCGCGAGCGGATCGCATCCCTCGAATTCCCCAGGCTTGGCTTCACCCCCACACAGCCCCGCGAGGAGACGGTCAGGGGCGTCACCGTCTACTTCCTGCCGAACGACGAACTTCCGCTGGTCACCTTCTACGCCGTCTTCAAGGGAGGGGTGGGCCATCTTCCCCGCGACTATCTCGCGGCCGCCTCGGCCATGCCCACCCTGCTCAGAGGCGGCGGGACGGCGTCGATGCCGCCCGATTCCGTCGATCTGCGCATCGAGTCGCTCGCGCTGGCGATGAGCTTCGGACAGGGCGGCGGCAGCGCGTCCTCGTGGGTCAACTCCCTGGCAGAGCACCTGGACGAGGCCGTGACGCTCTGGGCCGAGATGCTGCGCGAGCCCCGGTTCGATTCGGCCCAGGTCGAACAGTGGCGCGGCGCGGAACTGGAGCGCGTGCGGCGGCGCGGCGACGATCCCGCGTCTCTGGCGTACACCCGCTTCAACCGGATCATGTACGGCGACCACCCCATCGGCTGGGAGATGAGCCCCGGCGACCTCGACCCGGCCGATGTGGCCGAGGAGAAGCTGCGCCATGTGCACGAAGCGCAGTTCTGCCCCGGCAACATGGTGCTGGGCGTGGCCGGCGACGTGGACTGGGAACGCGCGGAGGCCCTGCTCGAAGACGTCCTGTCCGACTGGCCGCCCTGTTCCGGCAATCTCCGGGAGTACCCGGTCCCCGATATCCGTCGCGACCCGGGCGTCTTCGTCATCCACAAGCCGATCGAGCAGAGCGTGGTGATCGCCGCGCACTCCAGTTCGCTGCGCCAGGGCGACACCCCCGCCTACTTCGCCTCGCGGATCGGCAACTCGATCCTGGGGGCATCGGGTCTGTCCAGCCGCCTCAACACCGAGGTGCGGACGCGGGAGGGACTGGCGTACGGGGCCTCGTCGCTCTGGACCACGTCCAGGAGGAACGACGGGCTCATCGGCGCTGTCACGCGAACCCGGCCCGGGAGCACGCTGGCCGCGGCCCGGCTGCTGCTCGAGGTGCTGGGCTCCATGCGCGACGCGGAGCCCTCCGATGACGAGGTGGCACGCGTCGTCGATCAGGCGGTCAACGGGTTCGTCTTCAACTTCGGCACGCCGCTGCAGGTGGTGTCCCGCAGCATGACCTACCGGACCCTGGACCTCCCCGACGACTGGCTGGAGCGGTACCTGCGCGGCATCCAGCGAGTCACGCCCGGTGCCGTCCACGACGTGTTCCGCGACCAGCTTGACCCCGGCCGCATGACGATCCTGCTCGTGGGCGACACGACTCGCTTCGACGGCTCGCCCACGGAACTGGGCACCGTCACGATCCTGGAGGAGGATCCCCCTCCCCCGCCCCCGGACCCTTCGCCGCCACGTGGATCGCCGCGATCCCCCGGCTGACCAGTCGCCACTCCACCGACGCGAAACCCGCCTCGCGCAGCAGCTCCGCCAGCGCGTCCGGACCCGGAAAGTCCCGCACCGACCTGGGGAGGTAGCTGTACGCCCACGGATGCCCCGACACCAGCCGCCCGACCTGCGGCAGGATGTGGTTGAAGTACACCAGGTAGCCCGCGCGCAGGAGTCGGCCCGGGGGCACGGTGAATTCCAGGATCACGAGTCGGCCGCACGGCTCCAGGACCCGGCACAGCTCCCCGAACCCGGCCGCGAGATCCGACAGGTTGCGCACCCCGAATCCCACCATCGCCCCCGCGAACGAATGGCTTCGAAACGGCAGGCGCTGGGTGTCGCCGCAGACGGGGTCGACCGGGTGGCCGTCGATCTTGGGGTGGCCGCGCGCGAGCATGGGCAGGGCGAAGTCCGCGCCGACCACGCGGCCGTGGAACCCGTGCCGGCCGGTGAGTGTAAGCGCAAGGTCGAAGGTGCCGGCGCAGGCGTCCAGGTAGGTCCCTTCGGGCGCCCGTTTCCAGTCCAGCGCGGCGACCGCACGCCGGCGCCACCTCCTGTCGATGTTCAGGCTGAGGACGTGGTTGAGAAGGTCGTAGCGGTGGGCGATCTCGCTGAAGAGCGTGCGCACCTGCGCGGCGCGTTCGCGGCCGCTGGCCGGCTCCGCCTCCGGTGAGGCAGTCAAGGTTCGATTCCCGGTTCGAGTATATTGGAATTCACGATACGTTCCAGCGGTCGCACTCCGCGCCTGGCAGTTCCTCGGCTATCCGCGTCCGCGATGCGCAGCGAGCACTTTGAGCAATCCCTCCCCTGACGACAAGGCGTTGGCGGCACAGGCCGCCGCCGGCCGGGAGAGCGCGTTCAGGGAGTTGCTGCAAAGGTACGAAAGGCCGGTCTTCTCGCTGATCTACCGCATGGTGCGGGACCGCGGCCCCGCCGAGGACCTGTCCCAGGAGACGTTCATAAGGGCCTTCAGGGCGATCGGCAAGTACAACCCCAGCTACAAGTTCTCCAGCTGGGTCTTCAAGATCGCCCACAACCTCACCATCGACCACCTGCGCCGGAAGCGGATCGACACGGTTTCGCTGCAGGGCTCCCGCTACGCGCTGACGGAAGAGGCGCAGGCCCGGACGCAGCCGGTCGTCGAGTCGACCTACGAGCGTCCCGACGAATATGTGGAGAACAAGGAACTGGGCAGCCAGATCGAGGCCGCGATCGGGAGGCTGCGGCCGCACTACCGGGAGGTGACGCTGCTGCGCCACGTGGAGGGTTATTCCTACAACGAGATCGCCGAGATCATGGACCTGCCGCTGGGGACGGTGAAGACTTACATCCATCGGGCCCGGCTGGAGCTGAAGGAGGCGCTTGGGCACCTGCGGGAGGGGTGACGACTACGAGCGCGCCGCGATCTCGTCAAGCGCGCGCTCCACGCGCGCCACCGACCGCTTCCTCCCCAGAATCAGCAGCACGTCGAAGATACCGGGTGATGCGGCCACCCCTGTGAGCGCGACGCGGAGCGGCTGGAAGACCTTTCCCGCCCCCACCCCCGGCTCCCCCGCCAGCGCGCGCAGTTGGGTTTCCAGCGCGTTCGGTTCCCACTGCGTCGCCGCCAACCTGTCGCGCACCGCCGACAGCACGCCGGCCGTCGCGGCCGGATCACGGTACCAGTTCTTGCGGGTCGCCTTGGGGTCGTAGTCGCGGATCGGCCCGATGTAGGGCCGCGACAGCCGCGCCATCTCGGTGAAGGTGCGGCTGCGGGGCGCGAGGGCGGCGGCCATGCGCGCGAAGGCCTCCTCGTCGAGGGCGATGTCGTCCGTGGCGATCCCATCGCGGCCGAGTGCCTCGCGCAACGCGGCCGTCAGCTCCTCGGGCGCCATGCGCGCGATGTACTGCCCGTTCATCCAGAAGAGCTTGGACGGGTCGAAGACGGAGCCCTTCTTGAGGACGCGTTCCAGTGAGAACCGCTCGATGAGCTCGTCGCGCGACATCAGTTCCTCGTCGGTTCCGGGCGACCATCCCAGCAGCGCGAGGAAGTTGGCCATCGCGTCGGGCAGCACCCCTTCCGCCTCGAAGGCGTCCACCGCACGGGCGCCGTGGCGCTTGGAGAGCCGCTTCCCGTCGGGGCCCAGGATCATGGGGAGGTGGCCGAACGCGGGGACCGGGTGGCCGAGCGCCTCGTAGAGCAGGATCTGCTTGGGCGTGTTCGAGATGTGGTCGTCGCCGCGGAGCACGTGGGTGATGGCCGTGTCGGCGTCGTCCGAGACGACCGCGAGGTTGTAGGTGGGGGTGCCGTCGCTGCGGAGGATCACGAAGTCGTCGATTTCGGCGTTGGCGAAGCGGGTGTCGCCGTGCACCAGGTCCCGCCACGAGGTCTCGCCGTCGGGGACGAGGAAACGGACCGCGAAGGGGTCTCCGGCCACGGCTCGCCGTTCCTGCTCGGCGGGCGGGACGCGCGTGGCCAGTTCCCGTGATAGGCGGGTGACCGCCCCGCCCCCCGCCGCGACCACCGCGTCGCGAGCCCTCTCGAACTCCTCGCGCGGCGTGAAGTCCCGGTACGCCCGCCCGTCCGCCAGCAGCCGCAGCGCATCGGCCCGGTGACGCTCCACGCACGCGGCCTGGAAGTACGGCCCCTCGTCCCAGTCGATCCCCAGCCACGCCAGCCCGCTGAGAATCGCCTCCACATGCTCGGGGCGGCTCCGGTCCCGGTCCGTGTCCTCGATGCGCAGCACGAACGTGCCCCCGCCCCGCCGCGCCAGCAGCCAGTTGAAGAGCGCCGTGCGGGCACCGCCGACGTGGAGGTACCCCGTCGGTGAGGGGGCGAACCGGAGTCTCATCGATACTTCAGGCGCTCGTCCCCGCTCCCACCGGCACCCCCTGCACCACATCGGGCCTGCCGCGCGTGAAGAGCAGGTACAGCGCCGGCGTGACGGTCAGCACCAGGAAGGTGGACGCCGTCAGTCCCCCGATCAGCGTGTACGCGAGCGCGTTCCAGACGTTCGCGTTCGCCGACGGGCTGAAAAGCACCAGGGGCAGCAGCGCCCCGATGGTCGTGATCGAGGTCATGAGGATCGGGCGTACCCGTTCCATGGTGCCCCTGAGGATTGCCGGCTTCAAGGCCAGGCCGTACTCGCGCCGTACCCGGTTGATGTGATCGACTAGGAGAATGGCTGCGTTGACAACGATCCCTCCCATCATGATCACGCCGACATACGCCTCGCGGGTGAAGTTCGCCCCGGTGTAGAAGAAGATCATGAAGACCCCGATCAACGCCATCGGCACGGTGAGCAGGACGCAGAGCGGAAGACGCACCGATTCGAAGAGCGCCGACGTGACCATGAAGACAAGGAAGATCGCCACCCCCAGTATCATGTAGATCTGCCTCTGGTCTTCACGGCCCCACGACCAGCCTCCCGCTTTCTCGACCCTGTAGCCCGGCGGCACAAGGGTCGCTTCGACGAAGCTGGTGTGCACCAGGTCCCCCAACTTGTACGGCCCGCGGAACTCGTATCTCACCCGGCGCCGGTACTGCTGGTCCTCCCGGAGGATTCTGGAGAGCAGATTACGCTCCTCGATGGTGATGAGTTCTCCTAGGCGGATCGGATCCCCGTTGGGAGCCAGAACCAGCGTCTTCTTCAGTTCGTGCAGGTCGGTTTCCCGGTAGCCTTCGATCTTCACCTCGTAGCGGATTTCGTCGCCCCCCATCTTGATGAAGTCCGACCTGAGCCGACCTGATACCGCGGAGTTGATCTGGCCGACCAGATGGTCCACCGGAATTCCGTGCTGCGCCGCGACATCGCGGTTGATCAATATGGCGAACTCCGTGGCCCGGTCGCTGCCGTACCTGAAGTCCGCGTTGGTATCCACATCCCTGATGCGCGCCTGCCGCCGGAGCCGGGCTCCGAGGACCTCGGCGATGTCCCGCACCTTCTCGTAGTTGTATCCGAAGATATCGATGCTGTAGTTCCCTCCCCCACCGCCCCCACCCCCGTAGAAGGACGGGCCGTATCCGTAGACGCGCACCTCGGCACGCGCGAACCCGAGCGAATACGCGAAGAGTTGCTCCTTGATGCGCACCGGCACGTCCGTGTGTTCAAGCTCCCGCGGGAAGCTGACACGGGTGTTGCTGTTGGTAGGCCACACCCGCGTCTTGAACGACTTGATCTCGGGCATCTGGAGGAGCCGCTCCTCGAAGAACCTGGTGAGTTCGTTGGTGCGGTCGATGTCGGAGCCCCGGGGAAGCCGGATGTTGACGTCGATGTACGTGGACTGGCTCCCACCCCAACCGCTCCAGATCCGCCCCCGGGCCACGTTCTTGTCGAAGAGGTACCAGGAACCCGCCAGCAGCAACAGGGGAATGGCCACGGTCACCCACGGCCATTTGAGGGTGCGGGTCACAAGCCCCCGGTAGAAGCGTTGGTAGGCGGCTTCGCGGGGGGGACTGCCATCCAGGGTTGCTGGATCCCGTCGGGGAAGCAGTTTTCCGACCAGCGCGGGGATGAAGGTAAAGGCCACCATGACCGATCCGATGACGCTGAGGACGATCATGACCGCCATCGGCAGGTAGTAGACCCGCTGCTCGCCGGACAGATACAGGAACGGCGCATACACGATCAGGGTTGTGAGTGTGGCCGCCATGATCGGAAGCACCACATGCCTCGCGCCGTCGATGATGGCTTCCTTGCGCGAGTGTCCCGCCTGCCAGCGCCTGTAGATGTTCTCCAGCACCACGATGGAGTTGTCGACGTAGAGCCCGAACCCCGCCGCGAGCCCCATCAGCGTGAGCTGGTTCAGGGTGTATCCGGCGAAGTAGATGACGTTGATGGCGATGAGGACGGAGAAGAAGATCGTGGCGAAGACCACCAGTGAGGCCCGGAACGACAGGAAGAGGAAGAGAACGGCGAAGACCACGAGCATCGCGACCGCCGCCCGGCGCTTCTGGTCCGACATCTGGCGCCGGATCTCCTCGCTCTCGTCCTGGTCGAGGATGAAGTACGTGTTGGGCGGATTGCGGATTTCGATCTGCTTCATCCGCTCCTTGACCCGGTCGGCCACCTCGACCGAGTTGGTGCCCATCTCCTTCTGGATGTGCACCTGCACCGCCGGCCGCGCGTCGATCCGGTAGAAACTCCGCGCGTCCACCCAGGTGTGGCGCACCACCGCGATGTCCGAGATCCGCACGATGCGTCCGCCGTCCGACTTGATGATGGCCTCGCGGATGTCCCGGGCTGAAGCGGGGCGGTTCCGGATCGTCACCGTCCACTGCTGTTCCCCCTCCCGGATTGCCCCGGCTTCGCCCACGAGGTCCAGGGAAGCCAGCTTGGATCGCACGTCGCCCGAGGACACCCCCAGCGCCGCCATCACCTTCTTGTCCAACTCGATCTCCAGGAGCCTCTGCCTGCCTCCCAGCGCCTGGACCACGCCCACCCCCATCACCTGGTTCAATTCCGGCACCACGACATCGTCGAGGTGCTCGCGCAACGACTCGAGTGTACGCGGCCCGGTGAAGGTGTAGGACAGCAGTGCCCCGTACCGCGCCCTCTCGATTTCCGGCGGTTCGTACTGGGACACCGTGACACTGATCCCTTGGGGCAGCACGTTCTCCTCCAGGTTGGCCAGACGCTCGGCCAGATCCAGGCGGGCAAAGTCCATGTCCGTGTCGCGATTGAACTCAACGGTGATGCTCGCCGATCCCTCCTGGGACTCCGATCTCACCTTCTCGACGCCCGCGACGAGCTGGATTTCCGCCTCCACCGGTGCCGTCAAGAAGGCCTCCACCGTCTCGGGAGAAGCACTCGGCCAGGAGCCGCTGACCGACAGCTGGGGCAGCTCCGCATTCGGCATGAGTTCGATCGGGACGTTCTGCCACGCCCGCAGTCCCAGGAACGCGAGGGCGAAGTACGCCATCGCGACGGCCACCGGACGGCCGGCACTCAGCTTGATCATGGAGTCGCTCCTCCCCGGACCGCGACGGCCGCCTCAGGCGTCATCCGGCCCCTGCGTTTTCTCCACCCCATCCGCACTTCCTCCACCAGTGAATAGACCACCGGCACCACGATCAGCGTAAGGGCCGTGGCTACGATAAGCCCGCCGATCACCGAAATCGCCATCGGCGCCCTAAGGTCCGCCCCCCGTCCGAGCCCCAGCGCCATCGGCAGGAGCCCCAGCACGGTGGTGACGGTGGTCATGACGATCGGTCTGAGGCGCACCTCTCCGGCTTCCATGATCGCGTCGCGCAGAGCCTTGCCGCGCGCACGCGCCTGGTTGATGAAGTCCACCTTCACGATGGAGTCGTTGACGACAATTCCGACGAGGATCACGATCCCGATCAGGCTCATCGTGTTGAGTCCCTGCCCCGTCAGCGCGAGCGCCAGTACGGCGCCGACCAGCGCGAGAGGCACCGCCATCAGGATCGTGAAGGGATGCACGAACGACTCGAACTGTGCCGCCAGGATCATGTAGACCAGGAGCAGCGCGAGCCCGAAGGCGAAGGCCAGGTCCCGGAAGGATCTCTGCATCTCTTCGTTCTCACCGCCGACGTCCCACCGCACATCCATGGGAACCGGCAACTCCCTCATGACCTCCTGGATGGCCGCGATGGCCCCGTCCAGACCCCCCGACGCGACATCCGCGTATACCGTCACCACGCGGCCCTGGTCTTCGCGGCGGATCTCGGCCGGGCCCAGGGTCTCCCGAACCGTGACCAGCTCGCGGAGCGGGATCCCCTGCACGCTCAGCTCGTCCAGCGTCGCGGCGCTGTAGCGCATGTGGTCCGGGAGCCGGACCATGACCGCGATCTTGCGGTCGAAGTCGACGAACTCGGTCGCCAGATCTCCCCGCATGGCTCTCTCGATGGCGTTGGCCACCACCCGCGGATCCAGGTTGTAGTTGGCCGCCGCCTCGCGGTCGACCGACACCTGGAACTGTGGCTGTCCGCGCTCGGTGCCGACGCGCACGTTGCGGATCTCCGGGAGGGCCAGGAGACGGTTTCGCACCTCATCGGCGAAGGGGAAGGTTCGGTCCATGTCCTCGCCGCGTACGCGGACGGCGATGTCCGCCTCGCCGCCGCCCAGAATCTGCCCGAGCGCCGTAGCCTGTCCGGTCTCGAAGGCGATGGCGCCCGCCGGGAACCTCTCCTCGATGCTCCGCATCCGTCCGACCACATCCTCGGTAGCCGCGCCGTCGGTCAGCCGTACCTGCACCGAGGCCGTGTTCAGCCCCCGCGCCTGGCCCTCGTCTCCCCTGGCCTTCACCTCACGGCCGATATGGGAAAAGATGGCCGAGACATCGGGATCCTCTACGAGGCGCTGTTCGAGGACAGCCACCTCGTCGGCGGTGACACTCAGCTGGGTACCCTCGGCGAGTTCCACGTGTACGTCGAAGGCGCCCTGGTCCACATCCGGGAGAAGATCACGGTCCAGGGAGGAGGCCAGGAGCACGCAGCCCCCCAGCGCCCCGCCCGCGACCACGAGCACCGTTCCGCGCCGGTCTAGGGAGCGCGCCAGGACCCCGTGATACCAGGCGGCAAACACGTTGAAGACCCGGTCGAACACGTTGAAGAAAGGTCTGAAGATGACCGACAGGATCTTTCCGCCCAGCTCCAGGCCGAAACGGATTCCTTCACCGCACAGGGACCAGAGGCCGGCGATGAGCCGGAACGGGAGCCGCAGGATCCACACGATTCCCCAGCCCACGCGAAACAGGAAGTTGCGCGGCGGCGGGGGCGGCAGCGCGGGGGCGGCAGGCTCGTGGACCCTGTCCCTGCCACCGCCGAAATGCGCGGCCATGGAGGGCAGGAGCGTAACCGCGACCATCAGGCTGCAAAGGAGCGAGAACGCCACAGCCAGCGACAGGGCGCCGAAGAGCTCGCCCGCCACACCTTCGACGTAGATGATCGGGCCGAAGACGGAAATCGTCGTTAGCGTCGAGGCGGTGATCGCTCCCTGTACCTCCTCTGCGCCCTTGGCGGCGGCCTGGAGCATGCCCATGCCCGCTTGCCGGTGCCGGAAGATGTTCTCCAGCACGATGATCGAGTTGTCGACAAGCATCCCCACGCCCAGCGCCAGACCCCCCAGGCTCATGATGTTCAGCGAGACCCCGAAGGCGTCCATGAGGGCGAAGGTGCCGATCACCGAGATGGGAATCGCCAGCGCGATCGCCACCGGATAGCGCGGGTCGCGCAGGAAGAGGAACAGCACCATGAAGGCCAGGATCCCCCCGAAGATGAGGGCCTGGACCACGTTGCTGATGGATTCGTCGATGAAGTTGGCCTGGTTGTACGGGATCTCGGCGTCGAACTTATCCCACTCCTCCTTGAGGAGCCCGAGCGTCTCCTGTACCTGCTCGGATACTTCTACCGTGTTGGCACCGGACTCCTTGAAGACGAGCAGCCCGACCGATTCCGAACCGTTGTAGCGCGCGATCTCCTCCCGCTCCTTGAAGCCGTCGACCACAGTCGCGATGTCCGCGACCCGGATCTGCCGGAACGCCGGCTCGTCGTCGCCGTCCTGGTTCCGTCCTCCGCCCCCCATATCCTGCTGCCCCACGACCACGTCCCTGATCTGGTCGACGGTCTGGAACTCGCCCAGCGTCCGTAGCGGATATCGGTAGCGCCCCCGCAGAATGGTGCCGCCGCGGGCCGAGTAGTTGGCCTGTCCGATCGCACCCGACACCTGTTGCAGGGTCAGTCCGTTGGCCTCGATCCGTTCCTGTTCCACATTGACCTGGATCTGGCGGTCGAGCCCTCCGGTGACGGCCGCCTGCGCCACCCCGTCGAGCTGTTCGAGCCGGCGGCGGAAGATCCGCTCGGCGACGTCCTTGTTGTGGACCAGGCTGCCACCTCCCGAGATCGATACCGTCAGGATCGGCTCGGACTGGGGATCGACGCGCAGGATGGTGGGCCGCTCGGCGGTCTCGGGGAATGCACCCCGGATTTCGTCCAGCTTCTCGCGCACGTTGAGAGCCGCAAAATCCATGTCGGTGCCCCACGCGAATCGCAGGGTCACGAGACTCACCCCGTCCTGGGACACCGAGGTGACCTTCTCCACCCCCGGCACCGAGGCCCCCTGCTGCTCGATCCGCTCCGTGATCAGCCGCTCGATCTCGCGGGGAGCCACGTTCTGATACGTGGTGTAGATCACCAGCCGCGGGAAGCTCACGTCGGGGAGCAGGTCGATGGGCAGCCGCGTGAAGGAGATGATGCCCAGCAGCACGACCGCCAGTACGAGCATGGCAACCGCGACCGGGCGCCGCGTCGAGGTTCCGGGAATGGACATGGATCAGTTCCCTTCGGTGGGGAGGCCGATGCCGGCTTCCTGGGCGACGATGCCGAGTTCCTCGTAGAGCGCGAGGAGGGCCGTGGCGAAGGTGAAGCGCTGGTCAACCTCCTGCCTGCGCGCATCCGCCTCGTCGCGAATCGCCCCTCTCAGCTCCTCGATGCCCTTGGTTGCGAGCAGGTACTCCTCGCGGACAATGGCCAGACGATCGCTGGCCACCTCCCACGCCCTCTCCCGCTGGACGACGTTCTCCCAAGCGGTCTCGAGGTCCAGGTACTTCGACCTGATCGACTCCTCGATCTCAAGCACGGTCTGTTGATACGACATTTCGGCATTGCGAAGCGACATGGTCGCAGAGGCGACATTGTAGGACCTTTCGAAACCATCGAAGATTGGCAGAATGTTCACGAGTGGTACGGTGACACTGACGTAAGCATCGGCGCGAATCTCTACATTGTCCAACTCCCATCCGAACAGTTCGGTGTAGTCGTCGCCGTAGGCTCTGCTGAGAACATCGGTACCCAACGACAACAAAGGCCAGCGAATGGCCTTTCGACTGTTGAGGGTCGCGCGTTGGACCGCCAAGTCCGACTCGGCGGAGGCAACCGCAGGACTCTCGCGACCGGCGCGTGCGATCAGTTCCGCCAAGTCCAGCGTAGAGGGGTTGAAGGGTGCGGGCGGCTCTTGATCAATCTCCACCGCTCCCAAACCCGGGTCGCCGATAGCCGACCGCAAAGCGAGCAAAGCCTTGTCCAGTTCGCCCCGCGCGGTCCTCACCTGGATACGCTGATTCTCAAGGTCGAGTTCGGCACTTAGCAGGTCCGAACGCGAGCTGGCCAGGAGTTCAAAGCGCCTCTGCTTTTCTCCAAACTCCAATTCACGATCGGCGAGCAGAGCCTCTTCGACTGCCAACCCGGCTTGCTTGTTCTGAGCATCCAGATAAGAACGTTGAACCGCTGCCAGCGCGGCATTCAGCCGTTCCCCGGCATTCGTCCGACTCTGCCGGGCCTGCGCCTGAGTCTGTCTGAAATCGTAGTAGCGCTGTCCGGCGTCAAGCGTCAAGTCCACTCTAGCGCCCTGGCTATAGTTCGAACTCGTGACGGTCCTGACATCTGCAACTGCAATAGGGTTCCCTTCAAAGTCCCTGTAGAATGGTACTCGGTCGAGCCCCAATCCGGTCGCGTACGATAGTCCTATCCTGGGCATGAGTTGCGCCCACCACCGTTGCCGCGGGTGTCCGTCTAGTTCCAGCTGGTTCAGTGCCTGACGATAGTTCGAGTTGAACTGCGACGCTCGCACCAGGGCATCCTTGAGCGTGAGCATGGTGACCTCCTCCCTCCCTCCCGTCTCCTGCGCCGCCAACCCCAATCCACTCCCCAACCCCACCACCACCGCCAACCCCCCCACACCCCGCCTCAACCACATCGTTCCGTTCCTCATCGTGTCGGCCTCCCTCCCGCGACCGCCAGGTCTTCGACCACATTCACCGCCGCGTCGTGGATCAGAAACTGATGTCCGTCCGTCAGGACGATCTCGCCGGCCTCCGGCCTGTCCGGGTATTCCGTACTCGGCAGCAGCTCCACCAGCAGGTCGTTGTTCATCCCGGGAATGACGTAGTGCCACTTGGCCCGGCCGTCCTCGACCACGAAGCAGTATGGACGCCCGTCGGTGGCCTCCAGGATCGCGGTACGCGGCACCATGATCCGGTCCGGGAACTTCTGGGCCTCCAGATCGGCCTCCGCGTACATTCCCGGGAAGATCCGGCCGTCGGGGTTTTCGATGTGGACGGTCACCCGGGCCGTGTTGGTTGTCGCGTCCACGATCGGATTGATCGTCTCGATCACTCCCGTGAATGGCCGGCCCGGGAATGGGGTGAACTCCACCGAGGCCGCGTGCCCTTCGGCGAGGTAGACTACCTCCGTCCCCAGCACCGCCACCGACACCTTGATCGGGTCCATGTCAACGATTGTGGCGACCTCTTCACCCTCGGCGACATACTGTCCGCGGACCAGCTTGAGGTCGGCAATGCGGCCCTCGAAAGGCGCGCGCACCGTAGTCTCCTCAAGGTTGCGGAGCGCTGTCTGGTAGGCAACTTCTGCCGCGTCCAGACTCACCTTGGCCCGAGCCAGTTGGGCTCTCTGGTTTCGCAGAACGGTGTCAGTGAGCTGGTCATCGCCCAAAACCGAGACCTGGTATTCCGCATCGGCCTGTTGCAGCGCCGCCTTCTTCGCCGCAAGCTCGAGTGCGTACTCCGTCGTGTCGATCTGGACCAGACGCTGGCCGGCCCGCACGGTCTGGTTCTCCTGCACATACACCCTCGCCACGACACCCGACGCCCTCGCCTTCAGCTGCGCCTCCCGAATCGGCTCCGCCCTTCCCTTCGCCGTTACCGAGATCCTGAGCGTGTCGTGCAGGGTCTCGGCACCCTCCACCGGTACCGGCACTTCCGTGTTGAACTGCTCCTGAACCGACTGGACGACCGAATCCGCCGCCGCGGAACGCTCGGGCGTCTCCTCCTCCGCTTCTTCCTCGGCGGGGTTAAGCCTCCACCAGATCCCGTAGCCCGCCGCCCCGACGAGCATCAGTACAATCAGCATTCCGAGTATGGATCGCGATCGCGCCATCTCACGTCTCCTTGCCGTTTAAGTCGAATGGGGAAAGTTCGGTGTCTTCCCCCAACGTCCCGTTGGACACTCCGGTCGCCGGTGAGGGTTGCCCCCGGGCTACGGACACCCACACGCGCTCACAACTAAGAGCGTAGTTCGCCCTGTCATTCAAACACTCGGACGGGTTCCATTGTTCCCCACGCTTGCAACCCCGATGGGTCCCGACAGGATCAGGCGTCTCCCACGGCAGCGCCAACCGCGACCCTCCCCCCGTACCGACGAACCACGTACTCCCCCAGTATCTCCTTGAATTCCTCCACGATCCGGTCGCCCTTGAGCGTCCGTAGATGCTTCCCGTCCACATAAACCGGTGCCTTCGGCTCCTCGAGGTTGCCCGGCAGCGAGATCCCGAGATCCGCGTGCTTCGACTCCCCCGGCCCGTTCACCACGCACCCCATCACCGCCACCTTCAGGTCCTCCACCCCCGGGTAGACGCGGCGCCACTCCGGCATGCGCTCGCGAATGTGGCCCTGGATGTCCTCGGTCATCTCCTGGAAGAAG